>NZ_WQMP01000123.1:0-3094 GCF_013366855.1 Wolbachia endosymbiont of Madathamugadia hiepei | reverse complement strand
ACTACTATCATCTTTTCCCGTTGGAGCTTCAAGACTTACAGGGTCCCTTGCTATTTTCATAACTTTGCGTATCCTTTCCAAAGGCATCCCAAGTTCCGTACTCAATTCCCCTAATGTAGGCTCTCTTTCCATCTCATGAGTTAACTTTCTTAGTGTCCTGTTGATTTTGCTGATAATTTCTACCATATGAACCGGTATTCTAACTACTTTAGACTGCTCAGGTATTGCTCTAGTGATTGACTGCCTTACCCACCAAGTTCCGTAAGTTGAGAACTTATATCCGCGTTTGTAATCAAATTTATCCACGGCCTTCATAAGACCAATATTGCCCTCTTGTATCAAATCAAGCAGGGCAAGACCTCTGTTTGAATATTTTTTAGCGATGGAGACTACTAACCTTAAATTAGCTTTAATCATTTTCTGCTTTGCTTCGGAGACTTCTCGCTCATGTTTTTGTATTCTTTTGATTAGCTCCTTAAATTCCTGCACGTTATCCTCTTGTATATATTGCTTAATATTATTCACAGAGCAGGCTATACACTCAGAGTTACCTTCTATAAACCTTGTACATTTGATTTTTAACCCCTTTGTAAGAAAAGATTCATTTTCATTGGTCTTTAAAAAACTTGTCCCTTTTAACTCACACTTTAAAAGCACCTCATTATAAACTTTGTAAAAACTTTCCCTGTCAATATCATATTTTCTAGCCTCAGAAATAAGATTGGCTTCCTCAAGCATTATAGACCTGTTTATATTATAGAGTTTTTGTGTAATTTGAGTGACAGCAGCTTCACTTAATTTAATTTGTAACGCTATGGACCATATTTGATTATATAAATCTTCAGATCCTGATTCGCTAGAGGGATTTTTTCTTAGTGTCAATGCTTCATTTGCTAAAGTAATTATCCCATCTAGTGCAACTATGACCTTGGGCAATAAGTCGCTTTCCATTTCAAGAATAGAAACATTTAAATTTGCTGAGCTTATATCTTCGTTACCACTTTCTTGCTCATCATCACCCTTTTTATTACCTGTTTCATCATCTTTGGCATCTCCAGAATCCTCAAAGTCTTCGGCACTTTCTTCGCCATCCTCTTTGGGTATTGTGTTAAAATCAGAATTATAAATTGCATCTAGGTCTATAATTTCTCTCAGTAAGAGAGCTCCACTACTCAAATCATCACGCCATGCTTTTATTGTTTTTAGTGTTACTGATGTTTCAATTATTGCACGCAACATGTTATGCTTTTCAGATTCAATTTTTTTTGCTATCTCGATTTCATCTGCCCTTGATAGAAGCTTTACGGAGCTCATGTCTTGTAGATAAACTCTTACCGGATCGTCGTTTTGTACTAAAGTTGTGGCAGAGCTTGACAACGTGTCATCGTCATCGAGCTTGCTATCATCATTGTTGGCGGAAGTATCTTCTTCATCTCCGCTGCTCTCAAGTACATTAATTCCAGAATCTTGTAATATAGATATAGTATCATCTATGAAGTCAGATGAGAAATTTTCGTCTGACAGTTTATCATTTATATCATCAAGAGTAATAAAACCACCCTTTCTTATACTTTTGGTCACTAGATCCCTGATGATTTTTTTCTTACCTTCTGCATTATTAACAGTTGACATCATTACCTTTATATTTAAAATTTTATCTCTTACTAGTAAATAAGCTCACAACGAGTAAGCCCATAGTTTAATTTTTAGCCTGTAGCTACCTGTTACTTCATATAGTTTAAGATACTGTTAACTCATATATGTGGGTCTTGGTCAATTATTCCATATTTTTCTTCTATTTTTACTGCTATAGACAATCCAACTGAAAATGTTGCAATTCCAACTACTATGGCAGTGAGCATTAAAACATGCGGTATAGGATTGCTATATAAATAAAAATTTGAAACTAGTATAGGAGACAAAGAGCTTTTTATATATCCTAAAGATATGTAAAACAGCAGAACAGATGCTTGGAAAACGTTTACCCCTATCATTTTCTTGATTAGATTTTTATCATTTATGATAGTGTACAAACCCAGCATCATTAGTATAATAATAATTGTATAATTATATAAAGTCATTGTTTTTTTATACGAGCAAAGCTTACATATATGATCAACATGGAGGAGAAGACAGTAAGTGCTACACCCAGTTCCACCAAGAAAATACCAAATTTTTGACCGGCAACGTTGTTGGTTAATAATATATCATAAGATAAAAAACTTTTGCCAAATAAAACTGTTACAATACCCGTTCCCCCGTAGATTAAAATACCTAGCATGTTGGTAAGTTTAATTACGGAATAGGGTATTGCTTTTAAAGTTACGGATATACCAAATAACATTGAATATAGTATTATTCCGGAAGCAATAATTATTCCGGCTTGGAACCCCCCACCTGGAGTGTAGTCGCTGTGAAATTGTATATATAAGGCAAATAGGATAATAAAAGGCACCATTAAAAATGTTACTGCATTTAATACCGGATCTTTAATCATTTTCTTCTTTTAATGTTAATGTTATACAAAGTGCGGCAGTAAAGACTACTATGGTTTCCCCAAATGTATCATAACCACGAAAGCTTGTTAAAATAGCCGTCACTATATTAGAAATACCAGCAACTTTTTCAGTATTTTCTATATAATAAGGAGCAACATGCAAGTGGATTGGAGCGTCATGGCTGCCAAAATCCGGCAATTGAGTTACAAAGTGTGATAAGAATACAGTCAAAAATAAAATAAAAAAAAGTGTTATAGGGTTGTGAGATAAATTTACTTTATGGTTTTTTATCAAAGAAAGTGCAGCAAACATAAAAACTGTACTGAGCCCTGCACCAACTGAAGCTTCAGTAATTGCAACATCAGGTGCGTTCATAATTAAATACATAAGTGCAATAAGTGAACTAAATGCACACATTAAAATGCCACTCACAACTAAGTGTTTTGAAAGAACTATAAAAACCGTAACCGTAAGTAATAGCAAAAGTAATGTTACATTCAATATTTCTAGGCTCTGTGAACAAAATTTTAGAGAAGCCATATGAGAGAACCAACGAAGTTTAAAAAACCCATAAAAACCTCAGCAGTCTTGTCAAA
>NZ_WQMP01000122.1:0-3108 GCF_013366855.1 Wolbachia endosymbiont of Madathamugadia hiepei | reverse complement strand
CGTGATGAGAAAGCTATTCTCGCTCAAAAACTTGATGATGCTACTGAAAAAGGCATCAAAATTGGTAAAGAGGAAGGTAGAGAAGAAGGAATCCAAATCGGCGAAGAAAGAGGCATCAAAATCGGTCATCAAAAAGGTAGAGCGGAAGGGAGAGAGGAGGGCGAAAAACAGGCTAAAATTGCTGTGGCTAAAAACCTACTTAAAGCTGGTGTACCTGTTGATATCATAGCCCAAACTACTGGTCTTCCTAGAGCTGAAATTGCACAACTCAAAGAAGAAGTCACGAGTTAATCGCTTAGCTACCAATATATTTTGAAGTAAGCTGCCCATGAGGCTTCTTTTGCTTTTTTTCTCATCTGGTAAATTTCTTAAATATTAAAGCAATTCATGAACGAACATTTATTTTTACAACAGATGGTATCATCCCAGCGCGTGATGCTGGAATCTATGTTTCTTTATTTTCTGGATCCCAGTGGGCAACATGTCTAACTACAGCTCCTTATGAATATTCCACTTCTAAACTTTTCAGCAACCAATGACTACTTTATTTTCTTAATCACTTGCCTTTCTCTTGCAATTGCAAGGCTTTCGTTTGGCACATCTTCCACTATAACACTACCTGCTGCGATTACAGAGTCGTTGTGGACATTGAGCGGTGCAACCAATGAACTATTGGCACCAATAAAGCAATTGCTTCCAATATTTGTTTTGTGTTTCTTTTTTCCATCATAATTACACACAACAGTACCTGCACCTATGTTACTTTCCGGCCCTACTTTAGTATTTCCTATATAACTTAAGTGCTTTATTTTAGTATTCATGCCTATATCGCTTGCTTTTGCTTCGACAAAGTTTCCCACGATTGCACTTTCACCAATTGTTGTGCCTTCACACTTGGCAAACGGACCGATCCTAGCATTAGATCCCACTTTTACCCCAGGACCGAAAAAAACGTATGGGTAAACAATCGAATCCATACCAATTTGTGTCTCAAGAGAGAAAAAAACAGTCTCCGGAGCAACAAGCGTTACCCCAGAGTTGGTAAAAAATCTTCTTTTATTCTCTTGGAAGTAAAGCTCAGCTTTTGCAAGGTCATTTCTGTTATTTATTCCAATTGCTTCTTCTTCACCAGTAATAACGTAACCAACATTTAGATCGCTCTTTGCAGCAATGGAGACTATATCAGTTAAATAATACTCTTGTGTCAACTTATTACACTCTATTTTCCCCACCAATTCACGTAAATCCTTTGCATATGCAACTATTATCCCAGCATTAGCAAGAAATTCCTCATCATTATTTCCACCATTTTGTGCTTCTACGATTTCTCTTAGGGAACCATCCTCAATAATTAACCTACCGTACTCTTTATTGCTTGCCCTAAAACCTAGGCAAACTAGGGCCTTGCCTTCTAAAGAGCTAACCATTTTAGTTATCGTGCTGCTTTTTATTAGTGGAGTGTCTCCATACTGCACAACAACTATACTCGAATCTGGCAGTTTTGTCAGGCTTCTCATTGCAGTTTTAACTGCATCTCCTGTCCCAAGCGTTGACTTTTGTGTAATTAATTGTATATCCTCAAAGCACTGCAGCCGCTCAATTAAAGGCAAATCGACTACAACAGCTATATTTTCGGAACTTAGCTGTTTTGCATTGTAAATGACATGCTCGAGCATAGAGAAATTGCCTATTTTGTGCAGGACTTTGGGTAAGCCGGAATTCATTCGTTTGCCATGCCCGGCAGCAAGTATAATAAATGTGCAAACTTTATTTGTCACTTATCTTAAAGATGAAAAGTGAAAACCATAGTGGTTGAGCCAACTGATCTTGTTATCATAAAAGTTCCTTAGGTCACTAATTTGATATTTCAGCATTGCAAGCCTTTCTATGCCAATACCAAACGCAAAGCCATTGTATTTAGTATGATCTATCCCAACATTTTGAAAGACATTTGGATGCACCATACCACATCCAAGCACTTCTATCCATTTACTACCCTCATAACTTATATCCACTTCTGCAGAAGGTTCAGTAAAAGGGAAAAAACTGTTACGAAAGCGTATCTTTAATCCCTTATCTCCAAAAAACTTGTTAAGGAAGTGATGGATAGTAAATTTTAACTGACCCATATTGACGTTCTCATTGACATATAACCCCTCTATCTGGTGAAACATAGGAGTGTGAGTTGCATCAAAATCATTTCTGTATACCCTACCGGCAGCTACTATTTTAATTGGGAAAGTTTTTGCTTTTTCCATGGTTCTAATCTGCACAGATGAGGTGTGAGTGCGCAGCACCATTCTTTTGTCGTTTATTTTATTCTTTAAGTAAAAGGTATCTTGCTCCTCCCGTGCAGGATGATGACTTGGAGTATTCAGTGCATCAAACACATAAAACTCATCTTCAATGTCAGGACCATCGACCGCTTTGAAACCCATATGTGCAAAAATGAGTTTTACTTCATTTATAACCTTACTCAACGGGTGAATCCTGCCAATTTTTTCTGGCCTAACGGGCAATGTGATATCAACCGCTTCGTTTTGTAATTTAAAGTTGATTTCTTCGGCTTTTAATATGGTTTCCTTGTTTGTTATAAGCTGGTCCAGCTTATTGCGTAAAACGTTGATGACTGAGCCCAAATCACGTTTTTTTTCTGCGTCTTCTATCTTTTGTAAGTCATCAAAATAAATTTTAATTACACCCTTTTTTCCCAAATATGATAGCCTGATTTTTTCCAAATCTTGCAAAGAAGAAGCACCCTCGATTTCAGAAACTGTTTTATCCTCAAGCGAAGGTATTTCATTCAGTAGCTTTTTATTCATCTCAGAAACGCTAGCTTAAACTTTTATTATAGTAAAATCTTCAATATCATCAACAATCTGAGAAATTATCCTACTTTAATTATTAATTTATTGACTAATTATGCTTTTTATTTAATTTTATATTAAGAAATTAATAAATAAGAATATGCACAATGGTGACACTGGAACTGAGAAGGAGTATAAAATAAAGGGTTTACCTAGTCTCTGTGAAAAAAGTTTATCATGAGAAAATAAGGAAAGATGTAGCAAAAACTGGTAGTTTAACTTAGCTACAAATAGAGAAACT
>NZ_WQMP01000121.1:0-3165 GCF_013366855.1 Wolbachia endosymbiont of Madathamugadia hiepei | reverse complement strand
TATTTGACGTTCTATACTGTCTTAAACGACTTATAAGCGCGTTTCAGCTTTTATAGGTAAAAACCAGAAGTTTTAAAAAGACGTGAGGTACAAATAGTACAAAAATTTAAACATGAAACGCCAAATACCCTAAGTTTTTTGTCATTAACCTGCACAGATTGCGAAGATAAACAAATAGCTTCAGTCTCATAATAACAAGGTTGGTGAAGGTTGTCAAGCAGTTTTTTTATATTGGGCATGTGCCTAGCGTGCTGTTAAAAACTATGTGAGAATCTGATATTTGTAAGCGATTGACCTTGCTCGCAAAGAAAGCTAATATTTAAATAAATTATCACCTGATATGGAAACTGACATTGTAATAATAGGTGCAGGACCTGTTGGAATATTCACTGCTTTTCAAGCGGGAATGCTCGATATGAAATGTCATATCATAGATGTTTTGGATCAAGCGGGAGGGCAATGTACCGCTCTTTACCCAGAAAAACCGATATACGATATACCTGGTTATCCTATAATTACTGCTCAAAAGCTAATTGAACAATTAATCGAGCAAGCTTCGCCATTTGAGCCCGTTTACCACTTAAGTCAAAAGGTGGAAAAAATCTCGGATAACAACGGTCAAAACTTTACTGTAATAACGAACATAGGTACAGAAGTGAAATGCAAAGCTATTATCATTGCTGCAGGTAATGGAATGTTTGAACCTAATCGCCCACCCCTTGGCGGTATACTAGAATATGAAAATAAATCTGTATTTTATAGCGTAAATAAAATTTCTGATTTCCAGGATAAAACTATAGTCATTGCAGGAGGAGGGGATTCTGCGGCTGATTGGACCATAGAGCTCTCTAAAGTTGCAAAGAAAATTCATGTGATACATCGAAGAAAGGAATTTCGTTGTGTTGCCAAAACTAGAAATGAATTGGAATTACTTGAAAGCAGTGGAAAAATAGAACTCGTAACGCCATATCAATTACACGAACTAGCTGGAAATAATGGGCAATTGAGTGCAGTGATAGTGAAAAACATCACCTCCAAGGAAGAAAAAGAAATATCCGCTGATTTTTTACTGCCATTTTTTGGGCTGTCAATGAATTTGGGTCCGATAAATAATTGGGGCATACAGTTAGAACACAGCCGTATAGTTGTTGATCAGGCTACACTTAGAACCAGTAGAGATAGGATATATGCAATCGGAGATATAGCTACTTACTCAGGCAAACTAAAGTTGATACTAAATGGCTTTGCTGAGAGCGCTATGGCTTGTTATGACATACACAAAGTGATCCGCAATTCTCCAGTTAATTTTCAATACTCAACTTCAAAGATGGCGCACAAGCGATTTACTTTAGGTCAAACTACTGTATAGTGATTTTATAGCTCCTTAGTTTTATGATGAATGTGTCTAGCATAGAGAATTGTGATTTTCACGATAAAACTGTCTTACTCAGGGTTGACTTTAATGTTCCTGTAAAAAATGAAAAGGTTCATGACGCCACTCGTATTTTGAGAGCATTGCCTACTATTCAGCATTTGGTAAATGCAAGCGCAAAGGTCGTTATTATATCACATTTTGGACGCCCAAAAGCCAAAAACGATAGTTTGTCACTAAAAAACATAGTTGAAACTTTATCGCAGCTATTAAATAAAAAGGTAAAGTTTGTCAATGATTGCATTGGCGAAAAAGTGCAAAAAGCAGTAAATGAGATGGACGGAGGGAATGTAATATTACTGGAAAATCTGAGGTTTTATAAAGGAGAGGAGCAGAATGACTCGAATTTTGCTAAACAACTAGCATCACTAGCAGATATATATGTAAATGATGCATTTTCTTGCTCTCACAGAGCCCACGCTTCTATTTCACGCATTACAGAATTTTTGCCTTCCTATGCAGGATTTTGCTTACAAGATGAGCTAAAGTATCTTGAAAAAGCCATATCATTTGACGCTAAACCTATTACTGCGATAGTTGGGGGAGCTAAAATATCAACTAAAATAAAAATGCTTATAAAGCTAGCAGAAAAGGTCGATTATCTGGTCCTTGGTGGTGCGATTGCTAATAACTTTTTGTTGTTCAATAGAGTGAATATCGGCAAATCTTTCTTTCAAAGTGACGTTGATGATTTTCTTCATAGTGTTATTGAAACAGCAAATAAAAACAATTGCAAAATAATTGTGCCTGAAGATGCTTTGGTTGCAGTAAATTCTGTTTACAGCACTGGCGTTTTAAGAAACACCGAATCCATTTTGGATGATGATGTAATTTTGGATATCGGACCTAAAACCTTGAGCACGATAAGCAGTGTAATAGCAAGCAGCAAAACTCTGCTGTGGAATGGACCTATCAGTGTCTTTGAACATTCAGCTTTCGCAAATGGCACAATAGAGGTGATGAAAATCGTAAGTCGCTTGACACACGAGGGAAAATTAACTAGCGTGATAGGGGGGGGGGATAGTTTATCTGCAATAAATGCTGCAGGTCTTACTGATAAAGATTTTACGTATGTTTCAACTGGTGGAGGGGCGTTTTTAAGCTGGCTAAGTAGTGACGGAATGCCAGGAGTTGTTGCACTGCAACTAACGTCGGATTAAAGCTTTTTTAAATTGTTACTTGTACCCTAGCTTTTTTTGTGAAGCTGTATCGTGATTATGTCAAAGAAAAATAAGCTGATTTTATGCTTAATAATATCGGTAATAGGATTTGTTTTTTATATTAAAGATCATTACTTCAATGATCCAAACTCACGAATTGATTTTGAGCCATTCTTCAAAACAAATTCTGCGGGGCCAGACTACATTCCACCACTTCCAGAGTTGACTGACTTTGATAGGGGAGTGTTAAAAGTTTGTGGAGAGTGGGGATCACACCCCGATAAAGAAGATTTCAGAATTTTGCTTCATTGTCCGCAACATCAAGAAGTAGTAGAAGGAATATATGATAGGCTCGATCATCAAGTGATCACACCAAATGCAGACTTGGAGTTATTCAAGGATGAACTAACTAAGATTTGGTTTACAAATAGCGGAATTGAAAAAGAAACTATAGGCTCTGTGAACAAAATTTTAGAGAAGCTATATGAGAGAATCAACGAAGTTTAAAAAACCCATAAAAACCTCAGCAGTCTTGTCAAATCGAGAAAAAACACGTCTAAAGTTCTTGATTTT
>NZ_WQMP01000120.1:0-3166 GCF_013366855.1 Wolbachia endosymbiont of Madathamugadia hiepei | reverse complement strand
TTGGTGAGATTTGTCAAGTAGTTTTTTTTGTTTCTGTTGGATGACATACGCTGCTAAAAACTACGCAGAAAGTCTAATAGCAAAATTAGTGATCAATGGGCATAACCTCCAGAATTATTTATACCACTACCTCTGCAACATGAATTTTTGCCTGGCAATGAACAGCTCCTAGCTTGAAATTAAGAAAGCAGTTGCTATATATACCGACAAATACGAGTTAAACTTATATTATGGACTTAAATAAATTTACCGAAAAAGCAAAAAGCCTAATTCAAAGTGCCCAAATGAAAGCATTGGGAGCTGGGCATCAGGTTTTTATGCCTGAGCATTTACTGAAGGTGATGCTCGAAGATGAATCGGGTTTAGTCCAGGATTTAATAGGCGCTTGTGGTGGAAATGTGCAAAATATTTCCGATGCTGTGGATGGTGCAATAAAAAAGCTTCCAGTAGTTGAAGGTCCGGGAAGTAGTAGCCTCCAACTTTCAAGAGAGGTTGCAAAAGTTTTTGAAGATTCAATTGGTATTGCAAGGAGAAATAAAGATTCATTTGTTACTGTTGAGCGTTTATTGCAGGGTCTTGCTGCACAAAAAGATGATACTGTGGGTAGAATTTTAATGGAAAGTGGTGTGACTCCACAAAAGTTGAACTCAGTCATTGCAGAAATGAGAAAGGGCAACAATGCGGACTCGCCAAATAGCGAGGAAAAACTAAATGCAGCAAAGAAATATACAAAAGATATTACAGAGCTTGCTATGCAAGGAAAGCTTGACCCTGTAATTGGTCGTGATGAGGAGATAAGAAGAACTATGCAGGTATCACTGAGGCGGACAAAGAATAATCCCGTGTTGATAGGTGAACCGGGTGTTGGAAAGACTGCGATAGTTGAGGGGCTTGCAAATAGAATCGTTGCAAACGACGTGCCGCTTGGTTTGCGTGATGCAAAAGTTTTAGCTCTGGATCTTGGTGCATTGATTGCTGGAACAAAATTCAGAGGGGAGTTTGAAGAAAGGCTAAAGGCGGTTATTAATGAGATTTCAAAAGCAGAGGGAAAAATTATATTATTCATCGATGAATTACACACTTTAGTTGGAGCAGGAGCAACAAGTGGTGCAATGGATGCTTCAAATTTGCTAAAGCCTGCTCTTGCACGTGGAGAAATTTGTTGTATAGGAGCCACAACTTTGGATGAATATCGCGAGCATATAGAAAAAGAGCCTGCATTTGCAAGGCGTTTCCAGCCTGTGTTTATTTCTCAACCAACTGAAACTGATACTATTTCAATACTGAGGGGTCTAAAGGAGAGGTACGAAGTGCACCACGGTATTAGGATTACAGATGGTGCAATAATTGCTGCTGCAACATTATCCAATAGGTATATAACAGACAGGTTTTTACCTGATAAGGCGATTGATTTAATTGATGAAGCGGCAAGCAGGGTGAGAATTGAAATGAATAGTAAACCCGAGGTTATTGATGAACTTGAGAGGAAGATCATGCAGCTAAGAATTGGGTCAGAGGCTCTAAAAAAAGAACGTGATGAAAACTCCAAGCAGCGTTTAAAGAGGATAAACGAAGAAGTCGAAAACCTAAACAGTAAGTTTGCTGACTTAAACAGTAAATGGCAGATGGAAAAGAATAAAATAGCTAGAATTCAAGAAACAGCTGAAAAATTAGATAACGCTAGAAAAGAACTAGAATTAGCTCAGCGCAGTGGAAATTTAGAAAAGGCAGGAGAGCTGATGTATGGTGTAATTCCTCAGCTTGAAAATGAATTAAAAAATCAGGAGAAAGTCACTGATAGCTTCCTAAAGAAAGAAGTTACTGAGAGTGACATTGCAAATATTGTTTCAAAATGGACAGGAATTCCAGTTGATAACATGATGCACAGTGAAAAAGAAAAGCTCCTTAACATGGAGAATGAAATAGGGAAAAGAGTGATAGGACAAAAGGATGCAATAGAAGCAATAAGTAATGCAGTTAGGCGCTCTCGTTCTGGTGTGCAAGACACTAATCGGCCTTTTGGTTCATTTTTATTCTTGGGCCCAACCGGAGTTGGAAAAACGGAACTTGCGAAAGCCCTTGCCGAATTTTTGTTTGGTGACCAATCAGCACTTCTGCGTTTTGACATGTCAGAGTATATGGAAAAGCACTCTGTTTCAAAGCTAATTGGCGCACCTCCTGGATATGTTGGCTATGAACAAGGTGGAAGATTAACCGAAGCAGTAAGAAGGAGACCATATCAGGTAATTTTGTTTGATGAGATAGCAAAAGCAAATCCAGATATATTCAATCTATTACTGCAGATTTTGGATGAAGGCAGACTTACCGATAGCCACGGCAAATTAATTGATTTCCGCAATACCATATTAATTTTAACCTCTAATCTTGGTGCTGAGATAATGCTAAAGAGAGCTGCTAACTCTGTAAAAAGCGAAGTGATGCAAATAGTTAAATCTGCATTTCGTCCGGAATTTCTAAACAGACTAGATGAGATTATTATATTCCACAGTTTAACCAAGGACGACATTTATAAAATTATAGATGTCCAGTTTTCTTATTTACAAAAAACACTTGCTAAGCGCAAACTAAGTATAAATCTGTCAGAGGAGGCTAAGAAACTAATAGCGCAAGCTGGCTATGATCCTGAGTATGGAGCAAGACCGCTAAAAAGAGTAATACAGGAGTGTATTCAAAATAATCTAGCTCAGTTAGTTTTATCGGGAGAAGTAACAGAAGGTGATGAGCTAATAGTGTACGCTTCTGGTAACGAAATCTTAGTTAAAAAGGTCTAAATTCACTGTGTATTTTTGTTGAAAAAAGGAGTTTATTAAATATTTTATACCTGTTCAGCGGAATGGTAAAATGAGATAGACAAGATGCCATAAAAAGGTAATCATATAGTAAAAGTCAGTTTACAACAAAGCCATCCAGCGTCATGCGCTGGAATGACACCTTTCTGCCTGGTTCATGAATTGCTTTAGCCATAATATTTAAGAAATTTACTGAGTAAAGAAAAAAAGCAAAAGAAGCCCCGTGGTGGCTAGTTATTTACTTTTGTGTCGAAATATCGGCGTTTTTTTTATTCTAAACGCTTGATGAATGCGACTTAGCTGCTTTTAAATGCAACTAACCTTAGCTGCAAACATTTAAAAAATTTACTAAACAG
>NZ_WQMP01000119.1:0-3204 GCF_013366855.1 Wolbachia endosymbiont of Madathamugadia hiepei | reverse complement strand
ATTTTTTCTACGCTTATTTCATATTCTTTACAACGCAAAAAACCTTCCATTTCCAACTCTTTCTTCCTCGGCTAATCCATAGTTAGCGTTTGTAGGTGTGAGAAAACAAATGGTGTACTTTATTTTGCGCCATTGTATTGAACGCGATAGTGCGAGGTCTGAGGAAGGAGAAAGATTATCATTCCAAAGCGTAATGGATATTTTAAGTGAAACGACGCTTAGATTTATTACTCTTGAGTATTTTTATGGATTGATAAATTTTCGAGATCAAAGTAGAAATACATTATTGCACCAAGCTGTTAGAGATAATAACACTCAGGCAATAGAGGTCTTTTTTAGCTATGATATCAATCCTTTGATAAAGAACCAAAAAGGTGAAATTCCATTAGATTTAGCTCAAGGAAAAACAAGAGACGCGCTTGTTAAAGGTATGAAAAAACAAGCTGACTCGAAGAAGTGGAGCGCTGTATGTAATAGTTCATTTGGCGTTATACCTGGCGTTTTTCTTGGTGTTGGACTGGGTGTTGGTAGTGCTTTAGCAGGTCCTTCGATGGCTATCATATTGGGTGCAGCAGGAGTATTTACTCTCGTTGCTGGAATAGCGGTTGGACTAGCTATATATTTCTTAAGTTATGACTATAAACAGGCTAAATCGATAGAAAAGGCGATTAATTCTGAGCCGTCTTCTGCGCTCACAAATGATAAAAAAGCGCCTGTAACTGCGGGTGGAGAAAAGCGACAACATGCCTAACAAAACCTGCTCTTGCGGTTCTTGCCATACACTTGATGAATGCTTTTTATTACATTACTACGGGCAACCGTTTTTTCTTCACCTAAATCCATATCTTTGACCTTTAAGGTTTTGCTGCTCAGTTCTTCATCACCAAAAATAAGTGCAACTTTAGCATCCGCTTGATTTGCTTTTTTCATTCGGGTTTTGAGAGTTCCGCTATACCCATAGATTACATATAAACCATTTCTGCGCAGCTCATTCGCAAGTGTCAGAGCATATTCTTCAGCCTCTTTGCCAATAGGAATTAGATAAACAGCTCTTTCCTCTTGCATAAAACGGTTGGCCAGTTCCATTATGCGCTCAATACCTCCTGCAAATCCTATTGCCGGAGTATACTTTCCACCTACTGAAGATACTAGATTATCATATCTTCCTCCTGCAAAAACTGCTCCTTGGCTACCCAAATCTTCTGTGACGAATTCAAACACTGTGTGGCAGTAATAATCTAAACCTCGGACCAATTTATCATTTACAGTATAAGGTATATCAAGAATTGTTAACCCATTTAGTATTTGCTTAAAGAAACTCAAGGACTCTTTTGTATAATAGTCACTGATTTTAGGTGCACCAGAGATTATTTCTTTATCTATCTTGTCCTTGGAATCTAATATTCTGAGTGGGTTCTTAATCAATCGACTTTGGCTATCTTCTGATAGGTCGTTTTGAAACTTTTTAAAATATGATATCAAGGCTTCTCTATACTTACTTATTGTTTCACCATCGCCCAAAGAATTAATTCCCAGCCTTACATTTTTATCGATACCAAATTCAGTTAATAGATGCTGAGCAAGTGTAATCAATTCAATATCGGCTTTTGGATCTTCTATGCCGAAAGCTTCAAAATTTATTTGATGAAATTGTCTTTGTCTCCCCTTTTGCGGTCTTTCATAGCGAAATGCAGGTCCTGTCGAGAATAATTTTACCGGTGTTTGCAGTTTTTTTTCAATCAAAAGCCTGACAACCGCTGCGGTGAACTCAGGACGTAAAGTTATGCTCTTGCCTCCTTTATCATTAAAGGTATACATCTCTTTATTGATGATATCTGAGCTATCACCTAAGGTTTTTGTGAAGACTTCTGTATATTCAAATATTGGAGTTTCAGCAGGCAAAAAGCCATATAAACTTGAAATTTCACTCGCTGTTTGTTGAACATATTTAAACCTATGCCATTCATCAAACAGAAGATCTTTTGTTCCTCTAACTGTTTGATTAATCATAGCATAGTCTCTATACCCGAAACTTCTGGTATGTGGTAGCACAGCATATTTTGCACTCCTTGTTTGAGAGTAATTGCAGCACTTGGACATCCAGAACAAGCTCCTTGCAACTCAACGTAAACTATTCCGTCTTTATAGCCACGAAATTTGATATCACCACCATCTTGAGCAACTGCAGGTTTAATATAGCTTTCCATCAACTCTTTTATCCTGTTTACAATTTCTATATCATTTGCATCAAAAAATTCTTCTTCTAGTATATTATTATCATTCACCCCTTCCTTATCCAGTGCTTTTTCACCGGAAGTAAAGTGATCCATAATCGTAGTTAAAATTTCCACTTTTAATATATCCCAATTAATGCCATCCGGCTTTGTAACTGAAATAAAATCATGACCAAAAAATACTCTTATCACATGTTCTATTTGAAAAAGGTTCGCTGCTAGTTTAGAATTTTTTATTTCATCCGCATTTGAAAAATCAGCCGTTTCTCCTTCGTTTAAAATTGCAAACCCAGGAAGAAATTTTAGCGTGTTTGGGTTTGGTGTTTCTTCAATTTGAATGAACATGTTGTTTACCATGACGACTATAATTGTTACTATTTAATCACAAAATGATAAAAAATATACATGTCATTCATCTTTTTTCTTTTTTTGATATTCATAGTAATTACTTTTGTCTTGCCTAGCGTTGTTGTATTTTTTCTCTTCCTAACAAAAAGAAATAACATAGGTTTCATGATGAATTCTATATTGAGTAGATTTTTGAACGAATGCAACAGCAGTAGAAGTTATACTAAAAATGAAGCCGGTGATAATATGTCCACAGATGAGGCACTAAAAATATTGGGGCTAAATCCTGAAGCAAGCAAAAACGAAATCAACAAAGCATATCAAAATTTAATGAAGTTAGTTCACCCAGATAAAGGAGGCTCAGAATATTTTGCACAAAAGTTAAATGCAGCACGTGATAGATTGCTGAGGAGATAATAAATTCCTTGCATGACCTAAGCAGGGAAAAAGACAAAAGAAACCCTAGTCAGTATTTATTTTTAGTATTGGCGTTTTTATGCCTCAAACGCTGCAGTTTAGCTGCTTTTAAACGCAACTAGTCTAAGCTATAATATTTAAGAAATTTACCAGACAGGTTAAAATGACAAGAAAACTTGTATTTGGCGTACTATTGTTTAATTTT
>NZ_WQMP01000118.1:0-3212 GCF_013366855.1 Wolbachia endosymbiont of Madathamugadia hiepei | reverse complement strand
GTAATTTCTCTATTTGTAGCTAAGTTAAACTACCAGTTTTTGCTACATCTTTCCTTATTTTCTCATGATAAACTTTTTTCACAGAGCCTAGCAACTAGAGCTAAAAAATATTGATTTCCTTCTCGTTTAGGTGCTAATTCTACCTTTGCAATATCTTCGGTATCTCTAATCAACCGTTCTAGTTTTTCCAGTCCAACCTCAGTGTTTGTGAGTTCTCTACCTCTAAATTTCATTGTGACTTTGATTTTGTGTCCATGTGTAAGAAAATCCCTTACGTGACGCAATTTTGTTTCGTAGTCGTGATCGCCAATATTGGGACCTATCTTAATTTCTTTTATCGTTAATGTTTTTTGTTTCTTCTTTGCTTCACTTGCTTTCTTTTTTGCATCATACTTTTGCTTGCTGTAATCCAGAATTTTACATACTGGAGGAGTTGAGTCAGGCGCAATTTCCACTAAATCTAAGCCGATATTCTGAGCAGATTCCAGAGCCTGCTTTATTGCCACAATCCCAACCATTTTACTATTTTGGTCAACTAAGCGTACTTCCTTAGCTGTAATGGATTCGTTAATTCTGTGTTTTTTAGTTTGCAAATTTTAACTCCCTTGACTAAGGTTAATACTTTTTAATAGCAATTCAGCAGCTTTTTCGTAGGAAGAAGACTCCTGTTTTTCTGACCCTAAATTTCTCACTGACATAGTTTTACTCGCAACTTCATTTTTGCCTACAATCCATAATATAGGAATCTTGTTTGAACTATGCAAGCGTATCTTATAACTAATTTTCTCATTGGTTAAGTCAGTTTTAACTCTAACACCTTGTTTTTTTAAAGTGTTGTAAATTTCTGTAGCATAATCGTCAGCTTCGCTTGTAACGGTTAGAATGGCAAGTTGCGTTGGAGCGAGCCACAGTGGAAATTTTCCTGCATAATGCTCTATTAAAATTCCAATAAAACGCTCAAAAGTTCCAAGAATTGCCCTGTGTAGCATAACAGGGTGGTGCTTTTGTCCGTCTGCTCCTATATAGAAAGCCTCCAGGCGCTTTGGTAAAATGAAGTCGACTTGCAACGTTCCACATTGCCAATTTCTGCCTATTGCATCTTTCAAAACGAACTCTAACTTTGGGCCATAAAATGCACCTTCACCAGGGTTGAGTTCATAGCTTAAACCTGCTTCTCTGACAGCTTCAAGCAGCGCTTTTTCAGCTCTATCCCACACTTCATCATCTCCTGCTCTAACATTTGGACGGTCTGAAAATTTCACGGAGATTTCGTTGAACCCAAGCTCTGAATATACTTCTTTTAAAAGGTCGCAAAATTTTACAGCCTCAGAATTAATCTGCTCTTCCATGCAAAAAATGTGCGCATCATCCTGCGTAAAACTACGCACTCTCATCAGTCCATGCAATGAACCTGAACTTTCGTTTCTATGACATGTACCAAATTCTGCCATACGTATCGGTAAATTGCGGTAGCTTCTGGTGTGAGAGTTAAAAATCTGCACGTGACAAGGGCAATTCATGGGTTTTATTGCTAGCTTTTTACTTTCAGATTCATCAACGATAAACATGTTTTCACGAAACTTATCCCAATGCCCCGATTTTTCCCATAGCTCCTTGCTTACTAAAATAGGAGTTTTCACTTCAGTATAGCCATTTTTTATTAATTTTTTCCTTATGTAAGACTCAAGAACGTTATATAAAGTATATCCCTGTTCATGCCAAAAAACCTGCCCGGTAGCTTCTTCCTGGATGTGAAACAACTCCATATCCTTAGCAATCTTGCGGTGGTCGCGTTTTTCCGCCTCCTCCAAACGCTTAAGATAAGCGTTTAATTCATCCTTATTTCGCCACGCGGTGCCATATATTCGCTGTAGCATTGGACCCTTAGCATCACCGCGCCAGTATGCTCCTGCAACTTTCATAAGTTTAAACGCTTTGACTCTACCTGTTGATGGCGAGTGCGGACCACGGCACAAGTCAACAAAATCTCCTTGTCTATAAACAGTTAGATTTTCACTCTCTGGTATGGAGGAGATAATATCAACCTTATATTTTTCACCTATACTGCTAAAAAAATCTATTGCTTGCTTACGCGTCCAAACTTCTCGAACAAATCTGTGATTGCTTTTTATGATCTCTTTCATTTTCTTTTCTATTGCAACAAGATCACCCGTGGTAAAGGTACGATCTGTAGCAAAATCATAGTAGAAGCCGTCCTGAATTGTTGGGCCGATAGTAATCTGAGTGTTAGGAAAGAGCTCTTTCACTGCCTGAGCCATTATATGAGCAGCATCATGCCTTATTATATCCAAACCCATTTCGTCACTAAGTTGTATCACCTCTATTTCTGTGTCAGATTCAATTTTACGTGAGAGATCATACAACTCACCATTTACCTTTAGGGCAACGGCTTCTTTTAAAACGTCTGGTTGTAGTATGTCAAAACCAGTAACTCTTCCGCTGTATTCTTCTACTTTTTGTTCAGCTGAAAAAGTAATTCTAATCATAAATATACCTATTGGGAGGACAGTGGAGCAACAGAGGCTCTGCGCATAAGTCAACAATAATTTTTATATAAATCAAAATACCTCCATAAGCCTTAATAATTTTACGCAAATTAAAAGTAGTACGCTTCCACGGTTCTCTCCATGGTCTGATATGGCAGTTAAGCTGCATTATACTTGTTAGGCAGAAGTGAACGGCAACATGTCTAATACGAAATCTAAGTTTCACTCTGCTCTTGCTTATCCTTTCCATCGGCATTACTACCTTGAGTAAAATTTATGCTCCTCCTATATCTTTTAATAACAAAATTCTGTTTTATCAACCAACATTCTATGCATAATTAGAGCTAATTTCTGGGCTACTGCAACAATTACTTTCTTCAACAACTAGGCATAAGTCAATCTGAGGAGCAGAAGCAAGTTTTGACGCAAAATCGGAAAGAGGTTATGCAAGAGATCTATCAATGGCATCAACTTAAGAACTTCCATTAGCAAACTCTCCTAAAGACACGATGGCGTTTGGGCTTATCCATGTTACCCAATAGAAACAAAAAAACTACTTGACAACCTTCACCGTTACCCTTATCATAGTATTGAAGCTATTTGTTTAACTTCCCAATCTGTACAAGTTAAAATGACAAGAAAACTTGTATTTGGCGTACTATTGTTTAATTTTTCGCACTATGTGCACTGTATGTCTTTTTAAAA
>NZ_WQMP01000117.1:0-3252 GCF_013366855.1 Wolbachia endosymbiont of Madathamugadia hiepei | reverse complement strand
ACATAGTGCGAAAAATTAAACAATAGTACGCGAAATACAAGTTTTCTTGTCATTTTAACCTGTACAGATTGAGAAGTTAAACAAATAGCTTCAATATTACGATAAGGGTAACGGTGAAGGTTGTCAAGTAGTTTTTTTGACCCTGTTTCTATGAACTGCTTGGATGACACCATATAAATTACTAGAGTTAATAAATGGGAAAATCATTACAAATCTTTTCAACTTTACTCTTCACTGTTTTTTCAACATTTAAGCTATTTTTGCTGATTAGTCCTTGAATTATCTCGTTTACTAAGTCTGCTATTTCTTTAAAATTTTCCGCCCCAAGTCCACGTGTTGTCTCAGCAGCAGTGCCAAAACGCAGCCCTGAAGTGATGGTTGGCTTTTCTGTGTCAAATGGTACAGAGTTTTTATTGCAGGTAATACCAGCCCTTTCAAGGCTATCTACAACATCTTTTCCAGTCAATTTCTGTGGTCTTAAGTCAACTAGCACTATATGAGAGTCAGTGCCAGCGGTTATAATGCTCAGTCCATGCTCTTGCAGCGTTTGAGATAGCACTTTCGCATTTTCCACAACTTTTCTGCTATAAGTCTTAAACTCTGGCGCTAGTGCTTCTTTAAATGCAACAGCTTTCGCGGCTATTACATGCATAAGCGGCCCACCTTGCAGCCCTGGGAAAACTGCCGATTGAATTTTTTTATGTAACGTTTCATCATTCGTCATTATTACTCCACCTCTAGGACCACGCAGAGTTTTGTGAGTCGTAGAAGTCATAACATGCGCATATCCAGCAGGGGACGGATATTCGCCCGCTACAATAAGCCCCGCATAGTGAGCAATATCGGCAAGTAAATACGCACCGACTTTATCCGCGATTTCGCGAAAACGCTTGAAGTCTATCTTTCTTGGATAAGCAGAAGCACCAGCTATGATCAGTTTTGGCTTATGCTCAAGTGCCAGTTTTTCTATCTCGTCCATATCGAGCAGATAAGTGTCTTTGCTGACTATATACTGAATCGACTTAAACCATTTACCAGAAAGGCTTGGTGCCGCACCATGAGTTAGGTGTCCACCGCAACTCAGCGATAATCCAAGTATCGTATCGCCCGGGGTAAGCAATGAAGCAAACACTGCTTGATTTGCTTGAGAACCAGAATGAGGTTGAACGTTCGCAAATTTAACACCAAACAGTTTACAGAGCCTCTCTATAGCTAGACTTTCGACCTCATCCACATATTCACAACCACAGTAATACCTTTTCCCTGGATAACCTTCCGCATATTTATTAGTTAGAAAAGAACCTTGTGTCTCCATCACTGCTTTACTTACAAAATTTTCTGATGCAATCAGTTGCAGTTGTGACCTTTGACGCTGCAATTCCTTCTTTATAGATTGATAAATCTCGTCATCAAAAGACTTTAAACCATTTTTAAACCTGCAGATTTTTTCTGAAACACTTGTCATAGATTAAACTTCGTTTAACTCAATGATATTAAAATGTATGTTCGCTACAAGCAATTTTAAGATCGTTTCTTTAACCACACAAAACCAAAAGCAGCCAAGAGTAGACATATAGGAATAATCGATATTGCTTTTACCAGCAATCCAGCACCATACACGGGATTTCCTTGTATTATCATTCCATCCCAATACAAATCTACTATTTTTGCGATTCCAACGTGAAAAAAATAGCCAAAAACCATAACTATCATGTTTGATACGGCCGTAACCAAACCCACCAAGTTATTGTTCACATAACTTATTGCTTTGTAAATGGTAATTACCTGATATCCAGATGCAAACCCAATAACAAGAAGCGCAGGCAGCACAGCATATAGACCACCAGTTCGTGTAAAAAGCAAAAGGAAGCTAGCGATCATTGCAAAAGAACACGCAATAATTACTTCGTAATGCCTATTTGGACACTTTTCCAGCAGGTAAGCCAAAAAGAATGTTCCAGCTCCCATACCTATAAACATAAGAGAAGAAAGCGAAGACGCTAGATCTCCAGTCATTTGATACACCTCACACAAGAATGCTTTTGCCCAGCCATCAGCAAAACCTTCTAATGGACCAACCATTAAGCCACCAAAAAAACTGATCAGAATGATATGTTTGTTGAAGAGCACAGTTTTCAAATCTTGAAGTATATTATCACTTATACTCCCTTGTGCATCATTGCTTGGCGTTACAAAGAATAACAGCAAAGCAAGCAAACAACCAAACGCCGAGAAAGTATAAATAACATAATCCCAACCAAATTTATCGAGTAAAAAGTCCAAGGGTAATCCACCATAAATAGCTCCTAGTAGTCCTATTATTATAGACAAACTGGCCATTCTTGCTGATTTTTCTTGTGAAAAATACATGCTTGCAACTTTAAAGATCCCAATTGCTGAAGCAGACGATCCAATTCCGACGATTATTCTACCAAATATTGAGTAATACCACTCATCGAAGCATATAAGCGGTAGTGTTCCAGCGAATGTCAAAATAGTGCATATAGGCAAAACAAGTTTTGGGCCAGATCTGTCAAGAAAAAGACCAACAGGTATGTGAGCAAGCGTATAGCCTACATAATACAGCCCACCGAATTGACCAACATCTGTAACACTTATGTTAAACTTTGTTATTAATTCAGGTGCGATTATGTTCGGGATTACGCGTAATATGTATTGGTACGCATAGAACAACGATGCTAGCAACCATATTAAAAAGTTTCTTTGTAGCATCAACCTCACCTTAAATTTAAAATCATAGGTTTATGAAAAAAAGATTTTTTATAAATTTTAATTTGCTAAAATTGAGCGTAGTTAAATTCATAGCAAATAAGTAACTGTGTATCAACTAAATTTTCTAGCCTTAGCTGCTTGAACACAGAGAGCATTTCTAAAAATGGGAATAATTATATCTAAAATGGTATAATTTTTAGTAAAGCCTAACATCAGAAACGTCTTAGTTAACTCAATATTAACCTTTCCACATGTATAATGGTCAATATAACGTTAAGCGAAGGTGAGCCAATGAGTACAAGCACAAAAAACAACACGCTACAAAATTACTTAACAAAATACATCGAGCAAACGTTTGCCTCTCATACAGGTAACAGATATGACAAGCTATATATGAAACTTTTAAGCAAAGTAGAAGAGACCATAAAACTAGTCTCTGTGAACAAAATTTTAGAGAAGCCATATGAGAGAACCAACGAAGTTTAAAAAACCCATAAAAACCTCAGCAGTCTTGTCAAA
>NZ_WQMP01000116.1:0-3295 GCF_013366855.1 Wolbachia endosymbiont of Madathamugadia hiepei | reverse complement strand
AAGATTTGCAATCTCTGCTTCAAGTTTTGCTGAGATACAATAAAATTTGCTCTTGTTCTCTTCTGCCATCTTTTCTACCTTTTTAGATAGTTCATTGCCAGCTAGGATATTTGTATCTTCAACATTACAGACGTACATAACGGGCTTTGTCGTCAGCAATTGAAGCAACTTCATCTCATCTTTATCGATATGTTCTAAGCTTCTTGCAGGTTTACCAAGTTTCAAAGTAGTTAAGACTTCTTGCATTAAATCAAGTTGTCTCTTTAGTTCTTTATCACCTTGCTTTGCTTTCTTTTCCAACTGAGGTAGCCTTTTTTCTATGCTATCAATATCAGCTAGAACTAGTTCCATTTCTACTACTTCAGCATCTGATATTGGATCTATCTTACTGTGTACGTGGCTGATATTATCATCTGTGAAGCATCTGAGCAGATGAACGATCGCATCAACTTCTCTGATATGACTTAAAAACTTATTACCGAGTCCTTCACCTTTGCTTGCGCCTTTTACCAAGCCTGCAATATCTACAACCTCTAATTGATTGTAAATTATCTTCTCTGAGCCAGCAATTGCTGCGATTTGCTTCAAGCGTTGATCTCTTATTGGCACTTTGCCAATATTTGGTTCGATTGTACAAAAAGGATAATTTGCAGCTTCGGCTGCACTTGATTGTGTAAGTGCATTGAATAAAGTTGATTTTCCTATGTTTGGTAGTCCTACTATGCCACAGTTAAAGCTCATATTCACTATATAAATTTATAGTTCTTGCATAATTTAAAAATTTTTGCTATACTTAATTAGTTACTTATTAAAAATTTTGTTGGTATAGTAGTATATAACTAAATTGAGGTAAAGAATATGGCTGCGCCTAGAAAACGGAAACTACCAAGTGATTTCTACGACGTTGAAAGCGCGAAAAGACTCAAAAGCTCGAGGCAAGAAATAGCTCCTTTAAGTAGTAAACCTTACCCTGATAATTTTCATGTAGGACAAGCAGTTCGTGATGGAAGCTGTTTTTTTGACTCGTTCAGACAGAGTCTAGAGCAGCAAACAGGAACACAAGTTACTGTCGAGCAATTAAGAAATGATTGTAAAAAATTTGCACAAAACAATCCGCCAAAATGGTTTATAGATGCAATTGCTAATAGCCATGATAACAGTGGCCAGCACCGTAGCGAAACTTTAGATGCTTATGCAGCAAACATTATGCTTAATAATAGATGGGGTGACCCTGACATTGAAGGTAGAATACTTTGTGAGAAGTATAATGTAAAATTGCACGTTGTTGAAAAATATAGTGTAGAAGGGCAAGAAATATGGACTAATCAAATTGTAAATGAGTCAAAGTCTGAACCTGTAAATGATATAAAATATAATGAAGTTAATACAATACATATAATAAATAATGGTGAAAGTCATTTCGAGCCATTGCTTGATAGGAAAAAAAGTTTAGCAAAACAAGAGCAAGAAGACTTCCTATTAGCAAAAAAACTTCAGTTGGATGAGATCTTAGGATATTGTAATATCTCAAAAGATAGTCCTAAGAAAGAAGAGGTTGAAAAGACATTTGATGAGCTATTGGCAAAAAATGCTGGTGGAAAAATTAGTGATGTTGTAGAGCAGTGCGTTAGTGATATAAAGCAACGTATTCAGCGTTCTGAAGAGCAAAACTCTTCAAGCCTACCAAGATGTGGTATGGAAGAAACAAAGGTAGAAAAATTTGATCAACAGCGCAAAGCTATATCATGCCAGTAAAGTAAATCTTCATAGCCCTGTATGTTTTTATGTAGGGCTTTTTGCAAAAGCTTTGCATTTCATGTAATATGAGCTGCAATACATACTAACCTAAATGCAAGTTGACCATGAAACTAGTTTAATCATTGATGCCATAGAGAAGTTTGGTGGGGAGGCAAGGCTTGTCGGTGGGTGTGTAAGGGACTCAATTCTGCAGCGTGACATTCACGACATTGACCTCGCTACCAATCTACTGTCTAATCAAGCGATTGAAGCGCTCAAACTTCGCAATATAAAAACTATTCCAACTGGCTTAAAGCATGGAACTATCACTGCAGTTTTAAACCAAAGATCTTTTGAGATCACAACGCTAAGGTATGATACTCAATGTGACGGTAGACATGCGAAAGTTGAGTTTACCAACAATTGGCAAGCTGATGCTTCAAGGCGCGACTTCACGTTTAACGCCCTATATGCAGACAAGTACGGCCATATATATGACTACTTTGGTGGTACTCAGGACTTAAAAGTGCGAAGGTTAAACTTTATAGGTAATGCTGAAGATAGAATTAAGGAAGATTATCTACGTATTTTAAGAGTGTTTCGTTTTCACGCAAAAATATGCGTTGGAAATTTGAGTGATGAAATATTGGACGTATGCAAAAAGCATTCGCACATGATCCAAAACCTCTCTGGAGAGAGAATAAGAGACGAAATGTTTAAATTGCTAGAGTGTGATGACCCCGCTCCAACGCTTAAGAGCATGCAAAAATCTGATGTTTTGCAAAAAATTATTCCAAAAGAAGTAAAATGCGAAATCCTGTCCTCACCGCTTCTTTTTGGTACTGATGCGATAGTAAAATTAGCGTTGCTCCTTAGAACTAACGAAGACAGGCAAAACCTTGGAGAATACATAAGCAAGTTCTTACACCTTTCAAACAAGCAAAGGAAAAAGCTGCTATTTTTACTGTCCAATGATATCAAAACAGAGCTTTCAGAAAAAGAGCAAAAAAAATACATATCCTTGTTTGGTAGGGAATTATATTGTGATTTGGTCAAAATCTGTGGTGTTGAGTCTGGAACAAATGTTGATGAATACATCTCATTTGCTAAGGTGTTTGATATTCCAAAGTTTCCTTTATCTGGCAATGATTTGATAAATATAGGTTATCAGTCAGGGAAAAGTTTAGGTAGAAGTTTAGAGTTGTTAAAGCAACATTGGGAAGGCAACTCCTATTCCTTAACGAAAGAGGAGTTGTTACTTTATGCTAAAAATCTGCTTTGACTACCTGTTCTTACATTACCTAATGAAAGTACATGCTTAGTGTTATTAGTGTGACTCATGAAAGAGTTGGGCACGTTATTTGGTACCAAATTTATTTCCTTCACTTTTTCTAAAAAGATTTTCATTCTAGCTTCTGTTAAATCTCTCACAACAATTTCTCTAAACGCTAACTATGGATTAGCCGATTGGGTTGCATGGAATATGAAATAAGCGTAGAAAAGATGTGAACTAAAAAGTTAATAGGAGATCTATGGCGAGTATGTTCAATTTCTAATC
>NZ_WQMP01000115.1:0-3316 GCF_013366855.1 Wolbachia endosymbiont of Madathamugadia hiepei | reverse complement strand
ATGCGCTTGTTAAAGCGTTTAGGACAATAAAAAACGCCAATTTAAAAGATAGATAGCGAATAACTAGCTAGCGGGGTTTCTTTTGCCTTTTGTCTGTTTAGTAAATTTCTTAACGTTTAAAATTAGATCAGTTGCGGTTTAAAAGCAGCTAGATTAGACGTTAAGAATAAAAAAACGCCAATTTATAAAGTTAATATAAATAATTAGCCACCAACGGGGTTTCTTTTGCCTTTTTTTCTTACTTGGTAAATTTTTTTTAATATTTATGGCTAGTTGCAATCTATGAACGAACATTTGTTTTTACAACAAGTGGTGTCATTCCAGCGCGTGACCTGGAATCCAGGAACTTTATTAGGCTAGTGAGCATAAAAATTACGTTAAAGCGCACCATTTTTATGGAAAACTGGGATGACACCTGCAAATTACCTGCTAATTGCAATGTTCGTATAGTTGTAGGGTAAGACCAGAAAGCTTATTCAAAATCAATGAAAACGTCCTCTTTTAAAGTTATGGTTATACTCTCATAGCGTTTTATGGTAGAAAATAAACTGAAGAGTGTTTTACAAAATGATATTACGTAATTTACTGTTTTTGCTACCACCTGAAATTGCTCATTCCTTGGCAATCACAATGTTAAAAAAGATGCCTTGTAGAAAACCTATAGAACTACCAGAATCTTTAAACGTAAACTTCTTTGGTAATAAACTTAGGAGCCCTGTGGGTCTTGCTGCAGGTTTTGACAAGAATGCAGAAGTTATAAGGTCCATGCTCTCACTTAGTTTTGGATTTATCGAGGCTGGTACTGTAACTAAACACCCTCAATACGGACACAAAAAACCGAGAATTTTTCGGTTAATTGAAGACGAAGGAATAATCAATAGATTGGGATTCAATAATAAAGGAATAGACTATTTCCTTAAACGAATAAATGAAACCAAGCTTGATGATTGCGTTTTCGGCATCAATATAGGGAAAAATAGCACTTCGAAGGACCAAATCAGTGACTATGTTGACTTAATAAAGATGGTATATGGGAAAAGTAGTTATATAGTGCTGAATATCTCATCTCCAAATACGCCAAATTTACGCAACCTGCACAATAAGCAGGAATTATTGGAATTGTTGAAGTCCATAACTCTAACCCGGAAATCAATCGATAACTCTGGATCCATACCAATAATATTAAAAATTTCTCCAGATATAAATCAGCAAACAAAAGAAAATATTGCTGAGCTTGCACTAGAATACAAAATTGACGGCTTGGTAGTAAGCAATACTACGGTTAGTCGAGATAATCTGCATTCTCATCACAATGAGATTGGCGGGTTGAGCGGTAGACCACTGTTTAAACTTTCAACTGAGTTATTGAGTGACATTTATAAACTCACTAAGGGCAAGACATTATTAATAGGATGCGGGGGAATCTCAAGCGGTGCTGATGCATATAAAAAAATAAAGGCAGGAGCCTCTCTAGTACAACTGTACACTGCCCTCATATACCAAGGACCTCAAGTTGTGAATAAAATCAACCTAGAGCTTGCAGAGCTGATCAAAAGAGATGGTCTGAGTAACATCAGTGAGGCAGTGGGTTGTGACTGCAAATCTTAGCGACTTATTTTGATGGAGTAAAACTAATTTTCTGATATAAAGATACAGCAGGAAGTACTTTCTTTTAATACAACAAGTATGGAAAACTTGAACAATGCAATATCTAAAATCATCAACTATAGGTTCAAAAATGATGCGATATTAGAGGAAGCACTGACCCATCCAAGCTTAAATAAAAGGAACAGTAAAAATCAAACTGAAAATTACGAAAGGTTAGAGTTTTTGGGTGATAGCATTTTGAATATGATTGTGTCTGCTATACTGTTTAAACTATTTCCTGAGGAAAGAGAAGGCGCGTTGGCGAAAAGAAAAACGGACTTAGTTTGTGGCAGCACAATTGCCAATGTCGCTAAAGAAATAGAGTTGGGCGATTTTATCATCATGAATAATAGCGAACGCTACAATGGAGGAAAATGTAACTTAAAAAATTTAGAAAACGCACTTGAAGCACTAATAGGTGCGATTTATATTGACGGCGGATTTAAAAATGTTGAAAGATTTGTTACCCAACATTGGGAGAAACTGGCTAAGGATATACTAGTCCCTCCTCAGGATCCTAAAACCTCGCTACAAGAATGGACTCAGAAAAATAAATTACCTCTACCAGAGTATGAGCTTGCAAAACAGACTGGGCCAGCACACAATCCTGAGTTTACCATATCAATTCGCATAGAAAACTATGGTGAAGTTTCTGCATGCGCTTCTAGTAAAAAGGTTGCTGAACAAAAGGCTGCCGAGTTAATGCTAGAAAAAATTAACAATAGTGAAAAAAGCAATTCAACTTAATTCAAGTTTTAAGAAATAAAAGCATCGTATCCATTCAGGCAATGGCGTTAACTTAAGGAAAAATGTCAGCGATTGTGTATAGAATTTCTCTCTACAATTTCTACCATTAAATTACCCAAAAGCTACAAGAAATAGCACTTTTGTTTCTATTTTATTTCAACAAAGAAGTTTACAAGGAGGCTCTTAAGTTGACGCCATTGTAAGTACGCCTACACAAACTAAGAGTACTTATCCACAGTTACGCTAATTTATAAAAGATGTGATCTTAATTTGAATTGTTTTGTTATTTTTTATCTTTTTAGTCAAGTAACTTGTTGACAATAAAGACAGTATCTGGGATTTAGGATATTACTTTAGTAATAAATATTCAAGAAATTTACCAAGTGGAGAAAAGAAGCAAAAGAAGCCCTGGTCAATATCTGTTCAAAAATATTGGCATCTTTTTAGCCTTAAACGCTGCAATTTAGCTGCTTTTAAACTACAACTAACCTTGACTTAAGCGTTAAGAAATTTACTAAGCAGAAAAAAAGACAAAAGAAATCCCGTGGTAGAAGTTGCTCACTCTCTAATCCTGCAAATTGGCGTACTATACTGTCTTGAACGACTTATAAACACTAACTATGGATTAGCCGAAAAGAAAGAGCTGGAAATAGAGGGCCTTTTGGGTTGCATGGAATATGAAATAAGCGTAGAAAAAATGTGAACTAAAAAGTTAATAGGAGATCTATGGCAAGTATGTTCAATTTCTAATCTGTTTTTCAGGTAACCAAAAACCGTTTCAATGATGGGTCTTTTCCTCAGAACAATCTTCTCATTTAGCGAGATTAATGCGTTTTTTATACCTTTTTTTATCTTGGTAACAAGCTTTAAATTTCTATCAAGTAATTGTAGAAATAAATCTTTTTGGATGTAACCTTTATCC
>NZ_WQMP01000114.1:0-3366 GCF_013366855.1 Wolbachia endosymbiont of Madathamugadia hiepei | reverse complement strand
TAAATTTACTGACATTGGCATGGCTAAGTTTGAAATGGTTACATGAATTTATCATAAATCACCACAGCATAAGTTGCCATGCAACAAAGCCATCCCAGTATCAAGTATTGGGATGACACCCTTCCGGTGGTCTGCACCACTTGGGCAAAAGTGGGCAATAAGTTTTATTTACTCGATGTATATCGTGCAAAACTCGAGTACCCAAAACTTAAAGAGCAAGTTCTGTCACTAGCTGCAAGATGGACACCACACGCAGTTTTAATTGAAGCAAAAACAAGCGGTCAGCAATTGGTGCAAGAGCTAAAAGCAAGCAGTGATTTACCCATTATTGAAATAGTACCACATGATGACAAACTCGCTCGATTCCACCAGATTGTTCCAATTATAGAGTCTGGAAAAGTTTTTCTGCCGCACCAAGCAGTATGGCTAAATGATTTTGGGTATGAAATTTTAATGTTCCCAGAGGCACATCACAATGACCAAGTCGATAGCACCGTGCAATATCTGCAATGGATAAGAGAAAGCACCTCTCGAGTCGCAGCTATACGAACATTATGATTTAAGATTAATCGCCACCAGAAAGGATATCATTCCAGCGCGTGACGCACATCTGTACGAACATTGTGCTACTAGGAGGGTGTCATGCAAGTAGCTGACACTGGCATCCAGAAATTTTATCAAGTAGGTGAGCATAAAAATTGTGTTAAAATGCACCATTTTTATGGAAAACTAGATCCCAGTATCAAGTACTGGGATGACAAAAAAGGAAGCGCTGGAATGACAAGAAATGGAGCTACTTGGGTGACAAGAAATGGAGGCGTTGAGATGACAGGAAGGGGCTACTTATATAACACCTTCCGGTGAGAGTTGCTCTCAAACTGCAATGTTTGTACAGTTGTGGAACGGCAGTATGATGTAGAGTGTAACCATAAGGTGACAGAATTTTAAGAAAGCCCTATTATGGATAAACAATTTTACACATGTATGAGTCTCAACGAGCAACCAGATGTGTTGGCCTTTCTGAATGGCAAGCTGGAGAATATACCTAAGTTTCATTCCACAATATTGCCTAAACTTTGTGGCGGAGATAGAGTAATGGACCTGCTGTTTTACAGGCCACACAGTTATGTAGATAGAAGTAAATCGCTACTTGATGCTCAAGTTGGAGAACTGACAACTTTCACAGCAAAAGTTCATGAACATCAGCCACCCACTTTTAGGGGTAGGCCATATAAAATAGTCGTTGAAGGCGAAAGTCAGTATATATTCATAGTCTTTTTTAATTACTCAGTTAAATATTTATATAAATCATTTCCAATTGGAGCCCATGTAATCATCAGTGGTAAACTTGACAAATTTGCTGGATATTGGCGAATTACTCACCCAGATTACGTATCGCTTAACATCGACCAATTTGAAGAGATAGCTTGCATAGAGCCGGTTTACCAATTATGTCGCGGCATTACTAACAAGAGTATTAAAAACATAATAAATTCCAATCTAAAAGAATTGCCTGATTTGCCAGAGTGGATAGATGGTACATTAATCGAGCAAAAAAAATGGCTGAGTTGGAGAGAAAGCATTATAAAGCTGCACAGACCAAGGTCATTGGCAGAAGCGGAAGTTTGTCGGAAAAGGCTTGCCTATGATGAATTGTTTGCGTATCAACTAGCACTAAAACTTGCAAGAGAAAATCACGTAAGAAAAGAGAGAAGAGAATTTACAATATCTAATAAATATAAAGAGCAAGTTTTAAATGGATTGTCATTCCAATTAACAAACGATCAAATTCGTGCAATAGATGAGATCTCGGAGAGACAAAAATCCAAATACCGCATGGTAAGCTTGCTACAAGGTGATGTCGGTAGTGGCAAGACCGTGGTTGCACTTTTTACGATGCTGAGTGCGGTAGAAAACAACATGCAGGCAGCTCTAATGGCACCAACTACTATCTTGGCGGAACAACATTATAATTGGATCGAAGAGGCTTTATCTTGCACCGATATAAAAGTTGCTCTGCTTACTGGTAAAACTACGCGCAAAGAAAGAAAGACTATCATGAACGAACTTGCAAGTGGTATTTTAAATATAGTGGTTGGCACTCATGCACTATTTCAGGCTAACGTTACGTTTAAAAATTTAGGGCTTGCAGTCATAGACGAACAACAGCGGTTTGGAGTGATGCAGAGAAATCGTTTAGTAGGAAAAGGAGAAAATACTGACATACTTTTTGTGACTGCAACTCCAATCCCAAGAACCTTGCAGCAAGCCATGTATGGTGATGTTGAATGCTCCGTTTTAAGGGAAAAACCAAAATCCAGGTTGCCAATAAAAACTGTCATTATGAACATTAAAAAAGTACCAGATATTATTGAAAAACTGAAGGATGCTATAAGCAGAGGCGAAAAAGCATATTGGATTTGTCCATATATAGAAGAAAACGAAGAACTAAATGTTGCTGCAGCAGAGATGCGCTTTCAGGAATTGCAAAAAACATTTTTTGATAAAGTTGAAATAATACACGGAAAACTGACTCAAGATCAGAAAGATCAAGCTATGTTCTCTTTCAAAAGAAATGAATTTTCCCTCCTAGTTGCAACAACTGTAATAGAAGTTGGTATAGATGTACCAGATGCAACCATTATGATTATAGAAAATGCAGAGCAATTTGGGTTATCGCAGTTACATCAGTTGAGAGGTAGGGTAGGGCGAGGAAGTAAGCCATCTTTTTGCGTATTACTATACGATAATCTAAGCAAAAGCTCATCTTCGAAGTTAAAGATTATGTGTGAGTCACAAGATGGATTTCAAATTGCTAAGAAGGACATGATGCTGAGAGGCAGCGGAGATATCTTAGGCATAAAACAATCAGGATGCATGGAGTTTAAATTTGCTGACTTGTATAAAGATAGAGAGCTACTCAACCTTGCATACAATAATCCGAAAGGTGCAATTGCTGAGAATAAATCTTTTGAACTACTACTTGATATATTCGAGTATAGAAGTAGATTACATTTTTCAAAATTTCAGTGAACTTCTCGCACAGCCATATGAAAAATCGGTAATCCACTCTCTTTATATCATTCCGGTGCACCTTCTCCTGTCATTCCAGCGCATGACGCACAACTGTACGAACATTGTGATTTGAGCCTACCACTAGGGTGTCACGCCAGTGCTTGACACTGGCATCCAGGAATTTTATTAAGTTGGTGAATATAAAAGTAGCTGTTTTATATTAAAATACGACGTTTTGATGATTATGGAGAGGCTGGATTCCAGCAGGCTTTGTTGCATGGCAACTAAAAAATCTAGTGGTTACTGACAAAATTCATTATAAAGTTTCTATTTGGCTACCGAAGAAAGAAT
>NZ_WQMP01000113.1:0-3372 GCF_013366855.1 Wolbachia endosymbiont of Madathamugadia hiepei | reverse complement strand
CAAAACAGAATAACTCTGCTATATTCTTATGCATTGGGTAACCTCCTATTGTTGCTAAAATACTGGAGTTTACCCTATTTCTCTCTCTACTTTCTTTCTAATCCATAGTTAGCGTTTAAATGTAGAATTACCGAGTACTTCAGATTGTTTATTTTCTATATCCATACCCTGCTAAACCTACCAACAACTTCATTCTATAAAAAATTAAAGATTACCAAACACCTAAAATAATGCAATAGAGTCTTTACATGTTGATAGAAGGTCTTCAAGAATAGGAATTGCTTAGCAAACTCTTAATTCTTGATTTAAAAAAGACTTTCCAAAGATTTTCTAAATCTAATATGTAATTGCTGCAGGCTGCATTTAGTAATATAATCTCATATTAAATAAGACACACTTAAGTTTATGTCAGATTCTACGTTAGTTTTAACAGTTGTTCTTATATTCTTCATTTTTATATTACCGTTTCTTTTTATAAGGAAGATATTCGGGTCAACGAATAAGAAGATAATAAAGTCCTTCAGAAAAATTGCTCAGCAGATTAATGCGCTAGAACCAGAAATGCAGAACTTATCTGATGAGGAGCTGGCTGGTAAGACTGAGGAATTCAAACGAGAGTTGAAAGATGGAAAAACACTAAATGACCTTCTCGTACCTGCATTTGCGGTTGTGCGCGAAGCATCGCGAAGATTCCTTAATATGAGACACTTCGACGTTCAGTTGATCGGTGGAATGGTGCTTCACAGTGGTATGATATCGGAAATGAAAACAGGTGAAGGAAAGACACTCGTTGCAACTTTAGCTGCATACCTAAATTCCTTAGAAGGCAAAGGTGTACATGTTGTCACTGTCAACGACTACCTTGCAAAACGAGACACAGAATGGATGAGCAAATTATATAACTCTCTTGGGGTCTCTGTTGCATTCATTACAAATAATTTGACGGACGAGGAGAGGAAAGAGGCTTATAGTGCAGATATCGTATATTCAACAAACAACGAGCTTGCCTTTGATTACTTGCGGGACAATATGAAATTTTCTCAAGAAGATATGGTGCAAAGAGGCTTCAATTATGCGATAGTAGACGAAGTAGACTCCATACTTATTGACGAAGCGCGGACTCCGCTTATTATTTCCGGTCCGGTTGAGGAAAACAATCAGATATATAAGCACATAAACAAAATAGTAACCAAATTAGTTGATTCTGATTGTGAGGTGGATGAAAAGGGTAGGGCAGTATTCCTCACTGAAGATGGCATTTTGCGGGTGGAGGAATTACTCAGATCATATAATCTCATTCCTGAAAATTCCTCGCTTTATGATACTGGCAACATGATAATGACTCACTATATAGATCAAGCACTGCGTGCACATAAACTGTTTACTGCTGACAAAGATTATATAGTAAAGGATGGCAAGGTAGTGATTATCGATGAGTTTACTGGGCGTATGATGGAGGACAGGAGATATTCCGATGGTCTTCACCAGGCACTTGAAGCAAAGGAGAATCTTGAAATTCAGCATGAAAACCAAACTTTGGCGTCGGTCACATTTCAGAATTACTTTCGTATGTACAACAAACTTTCTGGTATGACGGGAACAGCAGCAACAGAGGCGGAGGAGTTTCGCGATATATATAAGCTGAATGTAGTAAAAATTCCAACTAATGTACCTGTAAAAAGAGTAGATGTTGATGATGAAATTTATGGCACAGAAAAAGAAAAATTTAATGCTGTGTTGAGGTTTATAGAGGAATGCCACAAGCGCCTTCAACCGGTCCTTGTTGGCACGGTTAGTATTGAAAACTCTGAAAAACTTTCTGCGCTTTTGCGAAGCCATTCTCTTAAGCATTCAGTGTTGAATGCTCGTTATCACGAACAAGAGGCGTATATAATAGCGCAAGCTGGAATGTCAGGCGGCATTACCATAGCAACTAACATGGCAGGACGTGGAACTGATATTCAGCTTGGTGGCAATGCTGAAATGATAGCAAAAGTGGAGCTAAATAAGATAAAAAATGCTGATGAAAGAGAAAAAAAATATCAAGAAATAGTCGAAAGAGTAAAAAAAGATAAGGAAATTGCTATAAAAGCTGGCGGTTTATGTGTGGTTGGAACCGAAAGGCATGAAAGCAGGAGAATAGATGATCAATTACGTGGTCGCTCTGGACGCCAGGGTGATCCTGGACTTTCTAAGTTCTTTTTGTCGCTTGAAGATGATTTAATGAGAATATTTGGCTCCGATAGAATAAGAAGTTTTTTGCAAAGGGTGGGGCTAAAGAACAACGAAGCTATTCATCATCCATGGATCAATAAGGCACTTGAGAAGGCACAGAAGAAAGTTGAAGCTCGAAACTATGATGTGCGGAAATCTCTGCTTAAGTTTGATGACGTAATCAACAACCAACGCAGAGTTATTTTTAAGCAGAGAAATCATATTTTAGGCAATGAAATCAATGATTTGTTTGAAGTGTATAGTGAAGTAAATGAGAGTGTAATAGAAAGCATAGTGCAAAGTGGTTATTACGAAGACTATGTTGAAGATATAGCTAAGGAATTCTATATGAGATATGGAATAACACTTGATAAAGAAGACTTAGCGAAGTTTTTAAATAAACAAGAAGCTTTGGATTACATAAACAATAAAGTGCAAGAATTCTTCACTGAAAAGGAAAGATATTTCAATAGTCAGCAAACTACAGATTTGTGGAATACGGTAGTGAGACAAGTGATGATCATGACTCTCGATCATTTATGGAGGGAGCACCTCTCAATTCTGAAAAGCCTAAGACAAAGCATAAATTTGCGTGCCATGGGGCAGAAGGACCCACTGAATGAATTTAAACGCGAGGCTTTCTTGATGTTTGAGTCGATGCTTGAAAAGTGGAAAGAGCTTACCATTCATCGCCTAGCACACTTTAAGCTAGCAGATAACCAAGAAATAGGTAATAGGTTGTACCCTACTAAAAGGGATAGTTTCCCCAAAGTTTCAAGAAACGACAAATGCCCTTGTAACTCTGGAAAGAAATACAAACACTGCCATGGTGCGGTTACTGTGGTGAACTAGTAGCTGAGGTCCGTGTGTGCTTATCTACATTGACCTCCCTTAACTCGCTATCCAGTAAACGCTCTGGTTTTATTTGTTGAGGAGGCATGGGTTCTTCCTCTGGCGGTTTTCTTTGTTTATTAGATATATACTTTTTCACTACTCCGGCAAGCTTAATTGCAATACCTACTCCAATTGCAGCTACAATTGGAAATAATAGTGCTATAACTCCTATAGACGCTAACTATGGATTAGAAAGAGAGTAGAGAGAGAAATAGGGTAAACTCCAGTATTTTAGCAACAATAGGAGGTTACCCAATGCATAAG
>NZ_WQMP01000112.1:0-3381 GCF_013366855.1 Wolbachia endosymbiont of Madathamugadia hiepei | reverse complement strand
TTTGACAAGACTGCTGAGGTTTTTATGGGTTTTTTAAACTTCGTTGGTTCTCTCATATGGCTTCTCTAAAATTTTGTTCACAGAGACTAGGTAATTTGCATAAGATTAAGTCATTCCTAAATAAGAAGCTAAAATGCGCAGAAGAGACCAAAGGTGGAAAATAAAGTCAGGATATGCCACAAGCAGAAAAAACTAAAAGCGGAAAAGAACGGAATATAGTTCAAAAAGAAAACATACAAGATAAACAAATCGTACCAATTAGGGGCTCGTTTGGCTACAATTTGACGAATAGCAAGAAGCAAGTTACACGTGCACCAGTAGTTGTTGCTGCAATGTATGACAATTTTGCTTGGTTTAGGTCTTTTCGCCTACTCAACTTTTTTAGTACAGTACAATTCTTCTTTCAACAGCCACCAAAGCTGTCGCAAAGACAGAGGGCTTTAACTTACCAACTACCCAAAGAGACAGAACCAAACGAGGTAATACAAAAAAATGAAGGAGAAGCAGGTGAAACCGCAAAGCTTTCCGATATAGTTCAAACCAGGTCGCATACAGATTATTTTAAGGCTAATAGAAGAAAGAAATCGAAGAAGCAAGCTAAAGTACTATCAGAAGAAGAAAAACAATTAGCCGTAAGACAAGCACAAAATGATGCCAGAGTAGCTATGATAGATAATCATGCTGAATACAAGGGAAAAAAAACTTGATAAGGTATTTGTTGAAGTGATGAATGGATACAAAAATCAGGATCCAGAAACATTTCGCAATATTTTCAACTCAGTGTTCAATATTGTTTATTTCCAAGATAAACAACTACATGAAATATTAGAGCCAGGTGAAGTATTAGAAGTGTTACAGATACCTGAAAGGTCACAACCTTCTAATAATTCACTTTTAGGTAAAGAATATTTACAAAGGCAAGTGTATAGAAAAAAAGAGCAATTACTCAAATTAGTTTCAGGTATTCCCATACAACAACCTTTTCCACAACCTGAAAACGTTTCTCATGAAAGTGGAAATCCTTTACCAAACAAAACCACAAGCCCTTCACCAGTAACAAGTACAACTCCACTAGCTACTAACACTGCTTCCAAACCGCTGTTAAAAATCGTGTTTTCTTCGAAAGAGACTTACTTTTGTCTATTGTTGATAGCATCCTCTATATCAACGCTCTGCCTGTGGCATTTGCCGCTGGGAAAAGTGTCAATTTTAAAGGGAGTAGTGCCACCAGAGAAAAGAGAAAGTATTGGGCTGGCATTGAACATAGGATTACCAATACTAGCCACATTATGTGTTCTGAGTTTGGCTTATTTTATATATTCTAAATATTCGGTAGAGTCTATTGAACAGGTAGATAAAAACAAGCCTCTTGCTCCCACTTAATGGATAGCTATTTTAAAAGATTTTTTGTGATAAAATCATTTATTTTACTGTATGTTTAAAGGAATTATTACAGATATTGGAACTGTAATTGATATCAAGACTTGCTCTAACTCCGATCAAATCTTCCATATCAAGGCACAAAACTTACTCTCTATAAATAGAGGAGATTCAATAGCCTGCTCTGGTGTGTGTTTAACTGTCGTTGACATAATTAACGATGTGTTCACAGTTCAAGTGTCTCAAGAAACCATGAAGGTTACTAACCTAAATAATTGGAAAGTAGGAAAGAAAATAAACCTAGAACAAGCAATGAGACTGAGTGATAGAATCGACGGCCACCTAGTCCAGGGTCATGTAGATAAGATAGTACAAATTCTTGCAATCAATCAAAATTTGGATTCTCATAAAATCAAGCTATCGTGCTCACAAGAGTTAATTAAATTTATTGCCAAAAAGGGATCTGTAACGCTAGATGGAGTTTCTCTCACAGTAAATTCAGTTATCAGCCAAGAATTTGTTGTCAATATCATTTCCTACACATGGCAAAACACAACTTTCCAGTATAACAAAGTGGATGATTATCTAAATTTAGAAGTCGACATGATCGCTAGATATTTAGACCAGTTGATGCAGCATAGATACAATTAATTTTACAATTTTGTTGTTTGCAATTATTATATCTTGAAAACCATATAATATGTAGTATGCTCTTCGATTGTATAATTATTTTCATTATTGTTGTATGCGTAATAATCTCGTTAACTAGAGGCTTTATAAAAGAGTTATGCGCGCTAATGTTTTTGTTTTTGTCGGTTTTTCTGACAGCTAATCATTATGATTTCTTCGCTATAAATTATAGTAAATACTTTGATTCTAAAGCTACGCAGAACATACTTTCTACAATTTCTGTATTTATTATACTCAACCTTATATTTATGATAGTAAACAACTGGCTGATGTATATATTATCACCCATAAGGTTGGGGTTAATCGATAGAGTGACCGGAATCCTTGTCGGAGCGTTCAGAGGAGTATTGCTTTCTTATGTACTATTCTTTGCCGTGCACTTATATTGCTACACGGCGTATGACAAAAAAGAGGAGCAGTCTAAAATAGAAGCAGAAGACATATTGCCTAATTGGATAAAAAATTCGCACTCTTATCAGGCTTTATTTTCGACAGTAGAAGACATAGTTGATGTCTACATACCGGAGTCGTTGATACTAAAAATAAAAGAGATTGGCGAAGGAATGGTTGACCAAGAAAAGCCTGAGGGTGATAAAAAAGAAGAGTAATACCCATGCTTATAAGACAACCTCTGGTGACTTTCGGGAACGCTCTACATCTTTCACTTCCTCAAGTTTGGTACTAGGCTTTAAAACATTATACAATGCAAAACTCATGCATACCAGTCCAACAACTACCCCAGCCACCGCTATAATGTGCATCTTTAGGGCATAAGATACAATACTGCTTACTAATAACGCTATACCAGCACCACCAGCCATGATTGCTTGTCTTTGCTGCGTTGTTTTTGTTGATGATTTTTCTTTTTCGTTTACAACGTTTTCTTTTTTAGGCTCACTATGGGAACACGATTTTGTTTGATCCTTTGTTTCAGTATGAGGCAAAGTATTGCCTTCATCTGTTCTGTTAGAAGCACTTAGCCCTTGCGTAACAGCTTCTGTTGAAGTAGTGGTACTATCTTCATTTTTTTCGTTAGTAGCTTCAGCATTATCAGAATCTTTGCTATTTTCACAAGTTGGTGTATCAGTTTCTATTGCAGGAGTAGTGAGCAGGGTATCTTTTGTGATAAATTCGGCTTTTAAAGCGCGTGTGCTCGCTACACCGTCCTTATATTTAACAGCACTAAAAACGCTAACTATGGATTAGCCGATAAAGAAAGGGCTGGAAATAGAGGGCTTTTTGGGTTGCATGGAATATGAAATAAGCGTAGAAAAGATGTGAACTAAAAAGTTAATAGGAGATCTATGGCGA
>NZ_WQMP01000111.1:0-3413 GCF_013366855.1 Wolbachia endosymbiont of Madathamugadia hiepei | reverse complement strand
TTTGTCATTAACCTGCACAGATTGCGAAGATAAACAAATAGCTTCAGTATCATTATAAGGGTAACGGCGAAGGTTATCAAGTAGTTTTTTTTGTTTCTATTGCTAAAAAATCTGAATTCAGCTAGCTACCGCGAAGGTATTATGATGGATAAAAGCAAATGCTTTTTGGTAAATAAATGAACCTTGCATTTTATCTTAGTTATTGCTATTCTAAATAAAGAACCCGGGGCGTGGCGCAGTCTGGTAGCGCATTTGGTTTGGGACCAAAGGGTCGGGAGTTCAAATCTCTCCGCCCCGATTCTTTTATCAACACATATCTTACAGATTTCTAAATAATTTTACAGGATACTGATTATCAGGTAATATAGCCAAAGTTTTTTATCTTAATGCCCATCATGGTTAAAGCCGTACAAATAAAAAGAACTGGAGGACCGGAAGTATTAGAATTCGTAGATAAAAGTACAAGTGAGCCAAAAGGCGAGGAAGTCTTGGTACGTCACACAGCTATCGGTTTAAATCGTTATGACTTGGAGCACAGAAAAGGCATTCGCAAAATTAAAAACCTGCCATCAGTGCTTGGAGTGGAAGCAGTTGGAGTTATTGAAAAGCTTGGCAAAAAAGTAAGCGATAGTTTAGAGATTGGAGATAGAGTTGGATATTGCACAGCACCACCTGGAGCATATTGTGAAAAACGTACCATACACCAAAAATATCTGATAAAGATTCCAGACGAAATACCGGATGAAATTGCAGCAGCAGTGCTATTTAAAGGCATGGCAACTCACTATCTGGTTAACCAGTCTTACAAAATAAAGCCTGGCACTGTTGTGCTCGTGCACGGAGCCAGTGGTGGTTTAGGACAGATAATATGCCAATGGGCAAAGGATAAAAAAGGGGTAGTGATAGGTTCTGTAAGTTCTGATGAAAAAATGAAGATAGCTTTGCAGAATGGCTGCACATACGCAGTAAGTTACAATGATAAAGACTTTGTTTCTAAAATTATGGAGATCACACAAAATAAAGGAGTAGGTGCAGTATACGACCCGATAGGCTATGCTACAAGCAAGCTTTCTTTCGAATCTTTAGGCAAGTTCGGTATATATGTTTCCTATGGGCAGATATCAGGCAGCGCTCCGGTTAGCTTTTCTTTACTTAGCTCACGTTCGCTATTTGCTACAGGAACCTCGATATATCATTATAAGCACGACAGATTCACACTAGTGCTTACTGCAATGGAAATCTTTGAGATGATAAAGAAAAAATTTCTAACGGTAAGGATTAACAAAAAGTATAAATTCAATGAAATAATAGAGGCTCATTGCGATATGGAAGATAGAAAAGTAAGTGGATTGAATATCATTAAAGTCTCTTGAGCAATCTCAACTAATTGCTCATTAGATTATGTTAAAATCCATGCATGCGCAAAGTACCCATAATTGCGCTATAATGTATCTCTTGCACAACCAGTTTATGGTAAGGAATTTTTAGGAGAAACGCAGATGAGCACTGCAGAGTACTTGGGAGAAGTGTAAGCAAATTTTGACGCAAAATCAGAAAGCAGGTTATGTTGCATCATCGCACCCTGGAACTATACATCTAGGGCTTGATGTTTATCACATATTTAACTAATCTTTGTTATAATTGCGAAAAACAACTTTAGCTTTTATGAAAACTGTATATGTATGTCAATCCTGCGGTCATAGCACTGGCAGGTGGGTAGGAAGGTGCATTGCGTGTGATAATTGGGATACAGCTGTTGAAGAAATAGTCGTAAGAACAGAAACAAAAAATACATCTGTAACAATTTCAATAAAGGCATTATCGGATGATGAAATTGTTACCCCGGATCGTCTTTTAACGGGAATAGAGGAATTAGATAGAGTTTTTGGCGGTGGTATTGTTAAAGGTGCAAGTATTTTAATTGGCGGCGAACCTGGAATTGGGAAATCTACCCTTTTACTTAGAATTGCAGCTAGCGTTGCACAACTTTCCTCTCTCGAGTGTCTTTATGTATCTGGCGAGGAATCTTTGGAACAAGTGAGCCTCAGAGCAAAACGCCTTAAGATAAATGAGCCTAAAGTTAAGCTTTTATCTACAGTATCTTTGGCTGATGTAGTTACAACGATAAGAGAAAATAGAAGTATAAAATTCTTAATTATTGATTCCATACAAACAATGTATGATAGCAAAATTACATCAGCACCAGGGACTGTGAATCAGGTTCGCACTTGTGCCCATGAATTAACCATTCTTGCAAAACAACATGGTGTTTCCCTCTTAGTAGTTGGTCATATAACTAAGGATGGACAAATAGCCGGACCTAAAACTTTGGAACATATGGTGGACACAGTGCTATATTTTGAAGGTGAAAATAGCAATCAATATCGCATTTTGCGTGCTATTAAAAATAGATTCGGCCCTGCAAATGAAATTGGTATTTTTGAGATGTCTGAAGCAGGACTCGTGCCTATCGATAATCCATCATCATTATTTCTAGCAGGAAATATTGATGATAGAAAAGTTGTTGGCAGTGCTGTATTTGCAGGAATTGAAGGTTCAAGACCAATTTTGATGGAAGTTCAAGCGTTGATAGCAGGAACGAACATGGAAAATCCAAGAAGAGCAGTGGTTGGATGGGATATTAATCGATTAGCCATGATCATTGCAGTATTAAATGCTCGTTGTGAGATGTCTTTACACAAAAAAGAAGTGTATCTGAACATCGCGGGAGGACTGAAAATACAAGAGCCATCGGCTGACCTTGCTGTTGCTGCTTCCCTTTTTTCAAGCATAGTAAATTTACCGCTGCCAACTTCTTCAATAATTTGTGGCGAAGTTGCACTTTCAGGCGAGATTAGAAACATCTCACATGTTGACCTGAGGCTCAAAGAAGCACAAAAACTGGGGTTCAAAAAAGCGATTATGCCTAAAAATGGCAATTACTCTTCCCACGATATCGAAATAATTAAGCTTGGTCACATAAAGGAGCTAAGAGAAATCTTCAATCACAGTTAAATAGTGCTTCAGCAAATTCTTTACTAGTGAATTCCCTTAGATCCTCTATACCCTCACCAATTCCTATAGCATGTAACTTCACCTTATAAGCTTCCGCAAGTCCAATTACTACTCCGCCCTTAGCAGTGCCATCTAACTTGGTTACGATTAGCCCAGTAACACTCACCATCTTGCTAAATGCCTCTAGTTGACTATAAGCATTTTGGCCGGTGGTTGCATCAAGAACTAAAATAACATCATGAGGAGCAGTATCATCCAATTTCTTTATCGTTCTATATATTTTTGATAACTCCTCCATAAGGTTCACGTTATTTTGTAGCCTGCCTGCTGTATCAATCAAAACAACATCAACGTTCTCTTTTATAGCTTGGCTTACAGCTCTATATGCAACACTTGCA
>NZ_WQMP01000110.1:0-3419 GCF_013366855.1 Wolbachia endosymbiont of Madathamugadia hiepei | reverse complement strand
TTAGACGTGTTTTTTCTCGATTTGACAAGACTGCTGAGGTTTTTATGGGTTTTTTAAACTTCGTTGGTTCTCTCATATGGCTTCTCTAAAACTTTGTTCACAGAGACTAGTGATGTGATAAAAGGACGTTAATCAAATGTTACCCTATCTCTGTGTATGTAAAGGTAGGGTATCTTTTTAAAACATCATATCCTTTATAGCTTTGTTAATTTTTGATTCTTTCCTTACAAAGGCAGTTTCTAGAGAGACTTTGAGTCTTTCCCATTCTTCTTGACCATTTGTGCGAGCTAGAATTAAAGGTTTATATTCATTTTCAATTTTTTCTAACGCTTTCTGATATGAAGAATCTAGTTCCTCGTACGTATCAATATCTACCGATCGTAGTATTACCAAAAATGAAAACAGATTTGGAGCGGGTAATTCTTCCTTTGTGTAATTCAAAAGACATAGTTCTATTTTTTTCACACAGTATTTTATTGTTTCTAACGATAGTGAAAGACTTTCTGCATAGAATATAAAACTATCTATAATTGAGCTTTTTGATTTTTTTGGTAGTTTGATATTTTGAAACAATGCTTTTGTAAATTTCTTTATCGATTGTTTTGGCAAATGTAAGGAGAGATCAGTAAAAGACTTTAAGTCAAAATTTGATCCAAGTACTGTGCTAATAGCTTTATATACGTTACTCTTATCTCTACTGACAGAAATGATAAAGACGAGCCCCTCTATATCAAGCATATATTTTATAGATTCCAGAAAATCAATGATGCATTTAGGACGGCATATATCAAGGTCATCCACCATTATATAGATGTTTTTGTCTTCTCTAATTCTATTAACTACTTTTGCTAATTGTGTTTTAAAGTCCTTAATATTTTCTTTTCTTCTTTGAAGAATATTCAACTCTCTCAGTACACAACCAATATCTTTTTTGTCAGCCTCTTTTGCAGCATCAAGAAATACAGAAAGCATAGCAAGTGGAGATTTACTAATTAGCTTGCCTAGTGTGTTTAAAGAAAACAGCTCTCGGTTTACGTCCTTAAACCTTCGTATAACGCCTCTTTTTACTTCATGTGATGCAAATAAATCCTCAAATAGGAAATTTAAAAAAGAAGGTAGCGATTGATCCAATGCGTTGATATCCCATGCGCTATAATAAGCTGCAATTTCATTTTGTTGCTTTAACTCTTTTACCCACTCTTTCAGAAAAAACGTCTTGCCCCATCCGTTATATCCTTCTAAAGATATCATTGTAAAAGACTGATCAATTGTTTTAACTATAGTGCTGAACTTGCCTGAAAATTGCTTGTAGTTTAGGAAGTCATTTTCCCAGGCTACCACTTTAGATGGCGACACTGTTTCTTTTTTTCTGGAGGTTATTAGCGATATAAGTTTTCTTAAGCACATACCTTATTTCATGTTCAATTCGTATTCTTGTCTTGAGGTAAGAGCTGCTTTTAGCGTTCCCTCATCTAGGTAGTCAATTTCTCCACCCATTGGTATGCCGCAAGCGAGGCGTGATATTTTCACATCTAAGTTTTTTAGCAATTCAATTATGTACTGTACAGTCACTTGACCCTCTAATGTTGGATTAATTGCGATAATGATCTCTTCAATTTTATACTCTGCGACTCTTTTAGGGATGGTATCAAGGTTAAGTTCTTTTGGACCTACACCGTTTATTGCAGACAACTTGCCACCCAAAACATGGTACATACCTGAATATATACTACCTTTCTCAAATGCCCATAAATCACCTAATTCTTCTACTACGCACATTAACTTGTTGTCACGTTTTGGATCAGTACAAATAGAACAAGGTGATTTAGCATCAAGATTTCCGCAAACTTTACACTCTATTATAAGGTCCGCCAGCTCTTTGATTAAAGATGCAAGTGGTAGCATAACTTTCTCCTTATTTTGTAGTAAATGTATGGCTAACCTTCTTGATGATGATGGCCCTAAACTTGGCAATTTAGAAAAAGCATGAACTAAATTTTTTATTTTAATGTTCATTCAATAAATTCAGAATAGGCCATCAAAATAGTAACATCAAGCCCCTTATATAGGAAGTAGTAAATTTCTTTTATCTCACTTTAGGTTAGCTATAAAAGAAATTTTTTACTCTATAAGGATTTATAGATAACATTTACTAGATTTTAACTTTTTAGGTCTATATTTTAATAAATATAGAGTAATAATTAATATGGATGATCCATTTAAGAGTGGCAATTATAACAAGAATCTCAATTCTTTGATACAAGTCATAAAGCTGAAAGATACAAAAAAAATTGATAAACAATATGATAAAACGGTAAGAGATTTATCTCAAGCTCTGAAGGGTTTTACAAACAAGGCAGAAGATATAGCTAAGTTTGTTATATATACTGACTTAAATAATTATGTAGAACCATTGGATAAAAAGCCATTAGGGCTTTTTGGAGTATTAAAGAGAATATTGCTAGGGAAAGATGTTCCGGTTAAGAATGACAACATAAGAAATTTTGTTAAAGATAAATTACCGAATCCCGCTTTAGAAAAAGCAGCTGAATATACAAATGTTCTGAGGAAAATTAACCTCTTAAAAGAAAGACTCGATACCTTGAAAGAAATTTTAGATTCAGGGCAGAGTGAAAAAGAGGAACATAAACCGCATGAAATGAACTTGGAGAGCAAAACAACGTCAAAGCAAAGGAAAGAAGAGCAGTCAAAAAAATCTGCTAGTAATCGCATGAAGAAAGTAAAACGACCAACAATAGCGCCTCCACAACCTCCGACTGCTCCGAATGAGCTTAAAACCGAGCCTCAGAAAAAGGTTGCTACTACTGAGAAGAAGAAGGTGTGCTCTAAATCAAAACCAGAGGTTATACCTTTTGATGATTCAGGCTATGCAAGTCGGTCAGATAAAGGATCTCAACGTGAAGAAGTATCAAGTCATCAAGAAAAGAAGAGTAAAGTTTTAACAGCAAATTTACAGAGTTCAAATTTACCTAAAGAAGAACCAATTTACGCAACAGTTCCTAAGGAACATATAGAAGCGAAAAGAGCAAGTAAACAGCAACAATCTAAACCTATAATACCTCCAAAACGCTAACTATGGATTAGAAAGAGAGTAGAGAGAGAAATAGGGTAAACTCCAGTATTTTAGCAACAATAGGAGGTTACCCAATGCATAAGAATATAACAGAGTTATTCTGTTTTGTAGATGATTATTGTAAAATAATAGATGAGAACTTTGCAAGTAGACTACTAGCCAATGGTAAAAAACCTACAAGAATACCCGCAATAATGTATTCTGAAATTATAACAATAATCCTATTATATCATCAATCTAGTCTCTGTGAAAAAAGTTTATCATGAGAAAATAAGGAAAGATGTAGCAAAAACTGGTAGTTTAACTTAGCTACAAATAGAGAAAT
>NZ_WQMP01000109.1:0-3425 GCF_013366855.1 Wolbachia endosymbiont of Madathamugadia hiepei | reverse complement strand
TTCTTTTATATAATTGCCATTTAGTCATTTCTCTATTTGTGGCTAAGTTAAACTACCAGTTTTTGCTACATCTTTCCTTATTTTCTCATGATAAACTTTTTTCACAGAGACTAGCTGCTTTATTGAAACCAATAAGGTCGAAAAGGTTGTACCCAACGAGAAGAAAGAATCTGTAGCTACATCTGCATAATAAATATAGTAGTCTACCATTGAATAATTTATTATAATTTTACTAGTTATTAATAGATAAAAACTTGGTAGACTACGAAGAAATATTCTTAAATAAAATCAAAGATATAAAAGAAGAAGGGCGCTATCGTGAATTCACGCATTTTGCGTTGTTGCCTGGCAGGCTTCCCTATATTATGGATTATGAAAAAAATAGGGAAGTAATCGTCTGGTGCAGTAATAACTATTTAGGAATGTCACAAAATGAGAGTGTTATTGCTGCTATTCACAACTCATCTGTTGGTGCGGGGGGAACGAGAAATATCTCCGGTACAACAAAAGAGGTTGTCGAACTTGAGAAATCTTTAGCTTGTTTGCATAACAAGGAAGCCGCTCTAACTTTTGCTTGTGGCTACCTTGCCAACCAGACTACACTTAGCACTTTATTGTCCGTCATTTCTGACGTGGTAATTTTTTCAGATGAGAAAAACCACTCTTCGATGATAGAAGGCATAAAGTCAGGAAAAAGACCTAAATATATATTCAGGCATAATGACGTTGATCACTTAGAGCAGTTATTAAAGTCTGTGGGCAGAAAAACACCAAAAATAATAGCGTTTGAGTCCATATATTCAATGGATGGTGATATAGCGCCGCTGAGAGAAATATGCGACTTGGCAGATCAATATAATGCAATTACCTATTTGGATGAGGTACACGCAGTTGGCATGTATGGCCCGCGTGGTGGCGGAATTGCAGAAAGAGAAGGTCTGATGGGTAGAGTGACTGTTATTCAAGGCACATTATCGAAAGCTTTTGGAGTGATGGGTGGATATATAGCGTCTTCAAAGAGCTTGGTGGATGTAATAAGAAGTTCCGCTCCAGGATTTATTTTCACCACTGCTATGTCGCCTGTTTTAGCAGCAGCGGCAAAGGCAAGTGTTGAACATCTGAAATTAAGCAAAATCGAAAGGGAAAAGCAAAAACAAGTTGTTGCAAAGGTAAAAAACTCACTGAGAAACGCGGGAATTAATCTTATCCTAACAAAAACTCATATAATTCCGATAATAATTGGTGATCCAGAGTTATCCAAAATAGCATCAAAGTTACTATTTGATGAGCATGGAATATATGTTCAACATATAAATTACCCAACAGTTCCCAAGGGAACTGAGCGCTTTCGTATTACCCCCACACCTTATCATACCGACGAAATGATAAAACATTTAACAGAGTCTCTTGTAAAAGTTTTTGAGAAATTGTCTATTTCTGTGGCTTGTTTATGTTAGTTTCATATCTCCAGCAATGATTAATCCATTGCCTTCTCTTAGCCTTCCGCTACTCTCTTGCAGAAAAAGTTTGCCAAGCAAGGCTTTATATTTGTTAACTCCAGAGTAAACTATTCCACTGTATCTTCCTGCGGCAAGGTATGCAAAACCTAAAACTGTTGAACCGATGGAACGTACATTGCTGTTGCTAGGCAGTAACTTATTTAACAAATTACCACTTACATCTATTAAGCCTCCTTCACGGCTTTTCATTCGCATTTTTATATGACGAGATCTAAAGTCTTCAAGAAAAGCTCCCTTTTTCTCTTCTGCCCAAAAAGTTTCTCTGAGAGCTGGAGCATCAATTACGGCTGCTATAACTTTGTTTTTATGGATTAGACAGACCGACACTGCAAAATAAACCATACAACTGGAAAAATTCTCTCTGCTTTCTATAGGCATAATGAACCAGGTATAAGTGTCATCTTTTATTTCTTGATCAGTATTGTCTTCAAAGATAAAACCGTAGTCTTGCTTGTAATCATGTAAGCGATTGTATATAGTTTGCTTGCATCTTGAGTAAGTTTTATTGATAAAGTCTGCTGACTTAATATTGGAAATTTGCAATTCATTGAAATCACGCATAAGTTGTTTGGAAGCACTGCGTACAGAATCAAGCATCACATTAATCCGTGGTGATGAAATGGACATTCTTCCTTTTACTCTTTTACCCTTTCGTAATAGCTGTCATCGGGGGTATATACTACAATTTTGTCCTCTTTTTTTATAAATTGAGGCACGTTAACACGCATTCCGTTTTCTAAAATTGCAGGTTTATAAGAGGAAGTAACAGTCTGTCCTTTAATAACAGACTCTGTTTCTTTTACAGTCAATGTAACGTAATCAGGCACATGCGCAGAGATTATCTTATCCTGGTAAGTTACTACTTTGACTTTCATATTATCCTGTAAATAAATCTTTTTTTCTCCCAATAAGTCCAAATTTATAGCGATCTGCTCGTAATTACTCAGATGCATAAGGTTTACAATATCTCCTTCAGTAAAGAGATAAACATACTCCTCTTCATCTAAAATTGCTCTTCTGATTGTTGCATCAGAGCGGAACCTTTCATAGTGTTTTGCTCCGGTTTTTATGTTCTTCATTTCTGCTTGTATATATGCACCACCCTTGCCAGGCTGAGTATGCATAATACTTACAACCAAAAACAAACCGCCATTGTGTTCCAACACTTGACCTGGCCTAATACCATCAGCTCTTTCTGCCATAATTAAACTTTCAGCTTGATCTTATAATTATACGTAGCTTTTTTGAAATATCAAAACCTTTGTCAATCAATGAATTCTGGCATATTGAGTGCTATATACCCTTCCTTTACGTTTATATGCGGAAATATCTCTTTAGTAAAAGACAGCATAATATTCTTTTTTGTGCCGATGACTGAAATTTCCAATACATCTCCTGAACCGAAATTATGTATAGATTCTATATAGCCATATAATTCATTATTCTCTAACCTTACTTCCATATTTATAAGATCACTTTGATAAAACTTGTTCTCATCATTTAGTTTTGGCAGCTTGTTTCTTTCTGTGTATAATTTTCTGTTTCTTAAAAGCTCTGCTTCGTTACGAGAATTTACTCCGCTTATTGTGGCTATTACTAAATTATCACCTATGACAGAGACTGAGCCTATCTTATAACTTTCATTACCACTTATCAGCTCACCATATAGAAAAATATTTTCGGGTTTTTCAGTGAAAGTTTTTACTTTAACAGCTCCTTTAATTCCGTGAGGAGAAGTAACGATTCCGAGGTATACTAAATTGTCGTTCATACTAATATGATAATCAAAACTAGTTTTTTTGTCTACAGCGTTGGAAACGCTAACTATGGATTAGCCGATAAAGAAAGAGCTGGAAATAGAGGGCTTTTTGGGTTGCATGGAATATGAAATAAGCGTAGAAAAAA
>NZ_WQMP01000108.1:0-3451 GCF_013366855.1 Wolbachia endosymbiont of Madathamugadia hiepei | reverse complement strand
AGGTGCACATAGTGCAAAAAATTAAACATAAGACGCCAACGGTGATACTTTCGTCGTTTAATCTGCACAGATTGAAGCTAAATGAATAGCTTCATTATCATTATAGGGGTAACGGCAAAGGTTGTCAAGTAGTTTTTTTCATTTCTATTGTCCCCTATCCACTCTGAAAAGTTATTATCTTTTCATTTTCTCAACCAAGCAATACCTACTCATACCACCTATCTATTTTCTACTCCACCAGAGGTAGATGCGACCAATCTGGAAAATAGGCATTTGTTGGGGTAGAAATTATTTTGTGATTCCTCTTTACTAAGTCCACCGAATATAGTTTAGAGTCGCTTGGTGATTCTGTTTTTGTAAAGATGATTCCCCTGCCATTTGGGAGCCATGCTGGGGATTCGATTTTATGTCCCTCTGAAAGTAGACGTTCTCCTTTGCCATCTGGCTTCATAACTCCTATATAAAATCTTCCCGATTGGATTTTTGTAAAAGCTATAAGATCCCCATTTGGCGACCAAACAGGTGTAGCATACTTTCCACTCCCAAAGCTAATTCTCTTAGGCTTTTTATTTTTTTTAGTGAAATCGATGATATATAGCTGCTGACTTCCACTTATATCGGAACTAAAGACCATATATTTCTGATCTGGAGAAAAAGAGGGAGAAGTGCTTATAGCCGAACTTCTAGTGATTTTTTTCGTGCGCTTACTGTTCAAATCTAGAGACAATATATTTGTTTCACCATTAGATGAGAGAGAGATTAAAAGAGACTTGCCATCAGGAGAAAATCTCGGAGCAGAGATTACTCCCTCGAAAGCACTAATTATCGACTCAGTATTGTCTTTCAGATTCTTCAACATTATGTAGCTTCTACCATCTAGATATGAGATGTAAACAATACTATTTCCACTTGGTGCAAACCTTGGTGTTGACACAAATTTGTCGCCATTTGTTAAGTATTTTATATCACTTCCATCTTGATTCATAACAGCAATTCTGCGTATGGGCTTATAGTTACTATCCCTTTCTTCGGCTATGTACGCTATCTTCGTGTTAAAATGCCCTTTCTCACCAGTTAATCTATCATGTATCGCATCTGAAACAAAATGGGCAATTTTTCTCCAGTCTTTTGCCGAAAAAACAACCGAATGAGTAAATAACTCCCTTTTTGTGAAAGCATCAAACAAGTGTAACGATAACTCTAAGGTTCTATCTGATACTTCGCTTAAACTTACTGTAGCCAGCGTATCGCTCCCGGGTTTGTACGGCGCAATTTCAGTTTCTGTACAACGTTTTACATTAAATAAGCCACAATTAGATAAATTTGCTTCAATTATCTTTATGATGCTTTCACTTAATTCGCTCTCCAGCTCTGTTTTACATGCACATTTGGATACAACAAGGCTAATATTACCAACAGTGTTTTCTCTTATGTCAACATACAAAGCAGCTTTGGCAAAATAAGGAAGAAATAACGAAAGAAGTAATATTAGCTGAACGAGCACCTTCATTCATTTCATACCTGTTCTATTTGGACCTCAATTATAGGCCTTTTTAGTAAATATTCCTTTAAGATACTGAATATTGAGCTTTCAATCTTATTTCTTATTTTTTTTGTTGACTGTAAACTAAACGCTGACTCAACCGTTTTTGTAATCCTCTGTATAATAGCTGCATCTTCTGACGCTTCGAAAACACCAGGCGCAAATACCTTTGGTTTGGCAAGCAATTTATTTTTCTTGTTGACAATTGCTGTCACTACAACAGCTCCAGCATCTCTCATTCTCTTACGCATTTTTATGACACCACTCTCTGGATAACGTAGCAACATACCGTCAACACCAAAGTAGTCAACGTCAATTGAATCAACCTTTTCTCCGTTTTCCAAATTAACGATATCACCTGGTGCAATCATTATTGCTTTTTCCACACCGCACTCTTTAGCAAATTTCACATGGGCATGCGTGTGAATATACTCACCATGAACTGGAATAGACATTCTAGGTTTTATCAAAGAATACATTTCCTTTAGCTCTGCTTTTACTGGATGTCCAGAGGCATGAACATGCTCCATTTTATCAATGATAACCTCTACGCCCATTTCGATAAAGGCGTTGAACATACTGTGTGCACGAGTTTCATTGCCAGGGATGATTTTTGACGAAAAAACCACTGTATCACCCTGTTGCATTTTAAATGCATGATGACTCTTATTAGCAAGTTTTGAGGTTGCTGCCATCGGCTCACCTTGGCAACCAGTGCAAATCAACAATAGCTTTTCCCTTGGCAAATCTGCTACATCTTTTGCTTCACAAAATTCAACAGAATTGGTTAAATACCCACTATCTTGTGCAACTTTTACTATTCTCCACAAAGACCTTCCAAGTAGAACTACTTTTCTGCCCAGCGCCTTTGCAGCTTGGCTTATTGTTTCAATTCGCGCCACGTTTGAAGCAAAAAGCGACATAGCAACTAGCTTTTTAGACCGTCTTATTATGTTATAGATATTGTTATAAATCTCACCTTCTGATTCGGGATTATGTTTGCTCAATATGTTTGTTGAATCGCAAATTGCTGCAAGCAGGTCACCTTTATCGCCAATTTCTTTTAAACGACTTATGTTAGAAGTTAAACCAACAACAGGTTTTAGATCAAATTTCCAATCGCCAGTATGAAGCGCGCTACCTACATCAGTGCTAACCAATATTGAATGTGCTTCAGGAATTGAGTGAGTTACGTTTATAAACTCAACGGTGAAAGGATCTAAATTTATGCTGCCGTTTATATCCACCTCTTTCACAGGTACCATGCCTTCTAGCCGAAACTCCTTTAGTTTCTCCTTGAGAAAATTAACCGTGAACTTTGTTGTATATATGGGACATTGCAATTCTTCCCACAAATAAGGCACTGCACCGCAGTGGTCTTCATGCGCATGCGTAATTATTATTCCAAGCAAATCCTTTTTTCTTTGAGCAATAAAGTTCACATCAGCGATTAATAGCTCAATGCCTGGCATAGTTTCATCAGCAAAACCAATGCCAAGGTCAATCATAATCCACTTCCCTTGGTAATGATATAGGCTTACATTCATCCCAATTCTGCCTACTCCTCCAAGTGGAAGAAATAAAAACTCGTTCTTGTTTATATTCATTAATTTTAAATTATTAAAATGCGAGAATAGCAAAACTTCGGTCTTAAATAAAGGAGTTTATTACTTTCAATAACCCTAAGAACCTATTCATAGTCTCTTCAGGAGCAAAACAGCGAAAGCAAGAACAACCATTTACAAGCTAGTATTGAGTTTCGCTAGAAGCAAAAAACTACTTAACAACCTTCGCCGTTACCCCTACCATAGTAATGGAGCTATTTGTTTAACTTCCCAATCTGTACAAGTTAAAATGATAAGAGAACTTGCATTTGGCGTACTATTGTTTAATTTTTCGCACTATGTG
>NZ_WQMP01000107.1:0-3537 GCF_013366855.1 Wolbachia endosymbiont of Madathamugadia hiepei | reverse complement strand
ACCTCATGTCTTTACAAACTTTCAAGGTTTTTACCTAATATAAGCTAAAATGCGCTTGTTAAAGCGTTTAAGACAATAAAAAACGCCAATTACATTGAGTTTTTTGTCGTTTAATCTGCACAGACTGAAGATAAATAATAGCTTCAGTATCATTATAAGAGGGTTGGAGAAACTTGTCAAGTAGTTTTTTTGTCTCTGTTGTCTATCTTTTCCTTATGCAGTGGAAGTTGGTATAAGCAGACTTTTTACACAATTAACTGTTGAAACTTTATATCTTTAAGTGTATCATAATTAGTATACTCAAAAAGTATTACAGTTCTTTATAAACAGCAAATATTAAAGGTATTTTGTATGTCAGATGATTTCTGGGGTTTTCTTATAGATATTCCCAGTGGAGGTTACATAATTGAGAGTTCATACTGCGCAGGTGATGAGTGCAGTAGTTACACAGGAAATATCGATCCAAGCGATATCTGGAAGTTTAACTTGGTTTCTCCGGACGGTAAGGTAGCAAAAAAATTTGAGGCTAGTATAATTAGCTATTTGGAGCCGAGAATTTGCCTTAGTGTAGATAGCAGTGGAAAAAAAATCGATTTTGATATTTCTCCTAAAAATTGTAACATAACAAAAAATGGGCTTCTTTGCATTAATGGAAACAATCAAGATCATAAGCTTAAACTCCTGATAAAGAAATATTAGTTTCTACATCTCGGGTGTAACGTTCAGTATAGGTGTTATCCTATTTATAATATTCTTGGCCACAGGTGCAGCGATTATTCCTCCGGTATGATACTGGCCCTGAGGTTCATCAATAACAATTAGTACTATATACCTTGGATCAAGTGTAGTTAGCACTCCTATAAACGACGCTATGTTTGCATCTTTGTCATATTTACCATTTACAACTTTTTCTGCTGATCCAGTTTTACCTCCTATCGTATATGCTTTTATGTTCGCTCTCCTTCCCGTTCCATCTGTTACTGCTGCACGTAATAATTTTCTTATCTCTCTGGAAGTACTTTCTGCAACAATCTGCTCCCCTATACCTTTTTTGTTCAATATCAAAGTTGCGTTGTGAAATATTCCGTCGTTGACTAATGCAGCTGCAGTTTGTGCAATATGCATAGGAGTTACAGCTATTCCATAACCGTAAGACGCCGTTACTGAGGTGCTTTCACTCCATTTATCTGGAACTATCGGTATGGATTTTTCTGGTACTTCTATTCTCAAGGGGAAAATAGCTTCATGGCCTTAAAATACTCTACCTGTTTCCCAATACCTAGTTTGGCTGCAATTTTTGCTGCACCAACGTTGGACGATTTTACAAATATATCTCGCACAGTAACTTTTGGAATTTTAAACTCATGAAAATCCTGAATTTCATATTTCCCAATGGTGATTGGCTTTGATACGTCATATAAATCATCAGTTTTCACAACATTCGCATCGAGCGCTGCTGCTATTGTAAAGAATTTTATCACCGATCCCATCTCGTATGCTCCAAGACTGGCGCGATTAAACTTTTGTATATCTTTTGCCTTACTTTGCAAGTTGGAATTAAAGTCGGGCAAACTGACCATCGAAATGACTTCACTATCTTTCACACTTAAAACAATTCCTACTCCACCAAGCGCCTGATATCTGCTTACGGCTTTAGTGAGTTCCTGATGTACTATGCTTTGTACTCGCGTATCTAAGGATAGTTGAACATATCTACTGGTAGTGTCGTGACGCTGGTTACTTATATATGCCTCAACTCCAGCAATGCCTTTGCCATCTATGTCGGTGTAGCCAAGCACGTGTGCAAACAAATTATTGTGGGGGTATATGCGCTTTACGTCATCACAAAAGTTTACTCCTGGCACGCCGGCGTTTTTTATTGCTAATAACTCTCGTGGAGTTAAATGCCGCTTTATCCAAGCAAATTTCTTTTTCGAAGTAAGTATTTTATATAAATCTTCGTATTCAAGATCATTCAAAATAGAACACAACTGTTCTGCTATACTTTCTGGATTCTTTACTCTGGTTGAATCTATGTACAGTGATGTTGTTGGCACATTTGTTGCTATCACCACTCCATTTCTATCCAAAATATCAGGCTGTCTATGTGCTATATTACTTTTTTTTAAGTCTTCTGAGGCAGCAGGCTGATCAAATGTTAAAGAGAACATACGAAAAATAATTATTATATAAAACATAAACAATGGTATTATAAAACATAGTGAGCGGAGCTTATTTCTCAGTAATGCTTGCATATTTATTTGACTTAAAAAAATGGAAGTTATCTTAGCCGAACCACGCGGTTTTTGCGCTGGAGTCAAAAGAGCTGTAGACATATTGGCTATCACTTTAGAAAAATACAAAAACGAGTGCCAAGTTTATGTGCTGCACGAAATTGTTCACAATAAATATATAGTAGAGGACTTTAAGAAACAAGGCGTGGTTTTTGTAAACAGTATTGAGGACATTGAAGATAATGGGGGAATACTGATGTTCAGTGCACATGGAGTGTCAAAAAGTATTGAAGAAGAGGCAAAAAGAAAGGGTATTCAAGTGATTGATGCAACATGTCCTCTGGTCAGTAAAGTACATAAAGAAGCAAAAAGGTATGAGGACAGCGGTAGAGAATTAATTCTGATTGGGCACGAAAATCACCCAGAAGTTAAGGGAATTAGAGGAAGAGTGGATGATCCTATCACTTTAGTGCAAACCGTAGAAGATGTACACAACTTAAAAGTTAAAGATCCAGACAATTTGTCTTATGTTACGCAAACTACGCTAAGCGTCGATGATACCAGCGAAATTATCGCTGCCCTAAAGCTTAGGTTTCCAAGCATCACAGGTCCTAATTTAAAAGATATATGCTACGCAACACAAAACAGGCAGAATGCTGTTAAAAAACTAGCTGAAATCGTAGACATAGTGTTAATTGTAGGAAGTAAAAATAGTTCGAATTCAAATCGCTTATTGGATCTATGCATCGCTAGAGGGAAAAGAGCCTATTTGATTGATAATTACAGCTATGTGAACAAAAGTTGGCTGCAGGGTGTAGAAAAGATAGGAATCACCGCAGGTGCTTCTGCTCCTGATATATTGGTTGATGAGTTAATAGACTACCTGAAAACACACATGAACATAAAAGTTTCAGTTATGCCAGATAGTGTTGCTGAAAACGTTCAGTTTAAAGTACCGAATTTGGTTTAAAACAAAACTAGTCCACTAGCCTTTATTTTGGTATTGTTGCTATCAATTTCTACTACACAGGAAGTAAATAGACAACAGTGGAAAAAAGCTACCCAATAGAAACAAAAAAACTACTTGACAAATTCTTTCAACCCCCTTATAATGGTAATGAAGCTATTTATTTATCTTCGCAATCTGTGCAGGTTAATGACAAAAAACTTAGGGTATTTGGCGTCTCATGTTTAAATTTTTGTACTATGTGAACCTCACGTCTTTTTAAAACTTCTGATTTTCAAGCTGAAACGCGCTTATAAGTCGTTTAAGACAGTATAGAACGTCAAATAGACAAGGGAG
>NZ_WQMP01000106.1:0-3569 GCF_013366855.1 Wolbachia endosymbiont of Madathamugadia hiepei | reverse complement strand
TTATGCATTGGGTAACCTCTTATTGTTGCTAAAATACTGGAGTTTACCCTATTTCTCTCTCTACTCTCTTTCTAATCCATAGTTAGCGTTATAAGCGATTTGTTATGCAAGGCATAAACGGCGCCATAAATGCAAATAAGGGCGTAGGTTTTAACTTTGTTAATAATGGAAATTTCTTAAAAGCAGTTGAAATCATTTTACGCTCTTCCATCACAGATGATATGAAATATTTAAGTACTACTTCTCTAGTATTGTGTTTTAAAAATAAAGATGTAGCTAGTGATCCGCAGAACAAATTAAATATTGTGTTGTATGCAATGTTAATTAACTATGGAGTGATTCGTGCGTATCTTACAAGGGAAATACCTAGTGTGCCATGTCTTAAAAGACTAAATGATAAGAGAAGTTATGTGTCTGATTACTTATTGGACGATCCAGTAGTTAGGGAAGATATATTATGGTTGAAACACAAAGATCTGAGAAAGTTTAAAGAGCTTTGTGGCGAAATTAACAAAATGCAAGACAAAGAAACTAAGGAAACGTTTGAGAATTATTTGAATCAAATAAATTCTGAAGAGAAACGAAATACACGAAAGTATACTGCTGTTGCATTGGTCACTATCTGTATTGTTACAGGAATCATTGCTATTGCAGAAAAAAGTGCAGTTGTTAGCGTTATTCCAGCTGTAGCAGGTATTATGCTTGGTGGATACCTGTTGTGTAGTAGTAAGCTAGAATGTGTAAACGTTACGCATGCAAGAAAAGAATGTGCAACCCACAATTCAAATTTTTTTGTTGACCTATAACTTTTTTAGCAACAAACCAGCCACTACAAAACTTTACTTTCTTCTATGCAGTAAGCCAAGTCAAGAAAGGTGAATCTGTCTCTTGTTGCAAATGCAAGGTTGACCACTTTGCAATATTGCTCTTTGTTCCAACTTAGATGCTCTGGTAAGTGTGGGATTGACAAATCTTCAAATATTTTCTGCAGGTGTCTTGCAGGTAACAAATTTTGCTTAATTAAGCTGGAAATATTATTCCATTCCTTATGAATGATCCCTCCAATTTTTTGCTGCAGAATTTTTTTCTGCTCTAGAATTTTTGTAAATTCGGTATTACCAAAGCACTCAGTCACACGCTTTACATCTAAAGTGGTTGATTTAATGGTAGGATTTTGTATTGATAATATCTTTTCCTGCAAATTAGCCATGGTGAACGTTGTAACAGCAATTTTTTCGCCATGTAGTGAGGAATAATCTTTTGTTACCATTTCCATTGCATGAGCTATCATATGCTCTCCTTGGCTTGCAGAATGGCTGCCTTCTGATATCACCATTCCAAGTCCTGAGATTAGTAAGGCTTCCATAAGTAATAAGACCACTTTTTTGCTTCTTTTTGCAAGCGCTAGGTGTTCTCTAAGCAAAATTTCCTCCAGATCGCGAACAAGTGTGAAAGGTAATTCGTTATATTCTGTGCCAAGTAGCAGATGAGATAATAGCCAATCGGCTTCTACTGTTGAACGACAGATAAAATCTGCAAATCCGCTTAATGTAAGGCACAGTGGTGCGTCGGCGATTATATCAATGTCAATGTATACTGCCTTAGGAAGATGTGCTGCGAATGATTTTTTATGCTCATCTACTAATATTGAAGCGTTTGCAGAGGTATAGCCGTTCATAGAAGCGGCTGTTGGGAATGATATGTAATCTTTTTTCTCGAGGTAGCTTGCATACTTACAAATATCATTAACAGTGCCGCTACCAAGTGCAACTATTAAGTTGCTATCTTTTGCCTTGTGTCTCACTAGATTGACAGTTTCGAGAGAAGCAACACTGTCCGGTCTATCTGGTGTCATCCAAGTAGCGCGACACTGGGATCCATCATAGATTCCAGCGTCACGCGCTGGAATGACAAGTGGGGCTGGAACAATTAAGTGAGAAATTTTATTAAGTACGTTTTTATTCAAAAGCTCTGCCGTATTCTCGTCTGCAACTAAGAAAATATCATTTCCGTGTTGTGTACATATTTCATAGATATTGTCAGCGAGGTGATGATCTACTATTACTTCCCTTATAAGAGTTTGCTTGGCTTGGTGTAATATTTGTTTTAAATAGTGCATAAGATGTCTACAATATAGTAATATCAGTATTTCAAGGTTGATATGAAGATTGACCCTGTAGAACTAACTAAGAGATTGATTTCTTTTAAGAGTATAACACCAAGGGATAATGGAGCAATAGAGCATATTGCAGCAATTCTCAAGAAAAGTGGTTTTGACTGTAGGATTTTAGAGTTTGGTAATAGTGAAGCTAAGGTCAAAAATCTCTATGCTAAATATATAAATGGGGTGCCAAACTTATGTTTTGCTGGTCACGTTGATGTTGTGCCACCAGGCCAATTGAAGGATTGGCAGTCCGATCCGTTTAAGCCGGAAGTGAGAGATGGAATGTTGTATGGAAGAGGAGCAACCGACATGAAAAGCGGAGTAGCTGCATTTATTACCGCCATGGTAAATTTAATTGAGGAAAAGTTTCAATTCAATGGTTCAATAAGTGCATTGATTACCAGTGCTGAAGAGAGGACGGAAGAATATGGAACAAAGGCAGTTTTAGAATGGATGGAAAGTAAGCAAAAAAAGATAGATTATTGCATAGTTGCTGAGCCAACCAGTAGCGAAAAACTAGGCGACACTATAAAAATAGGCAGAAGAGGATCCGCAACATTCAAATTGATTTGCTATGGAAGACAAGGGCACGTTGCCTATCCAGACTTGGCGGATAATCCAATATATACGATGATGTCAATATTAGATAAGGTGAAAAATACTACTTTTGATCATGGTAATAGATATTTTCAGCCTTCAAACTGCGAGATTACTACTATTGATGTTGGAAATGATACCGATAATCTAATACCTGGTTCAATAACTGCAAGTTTCAACATTCGATACAACAATATGCAAGCACCTAGCGGTTTATATAAGTTAATTGATGAAATATGCTCCAGTGTGACTAACGATTATAAACTCTCCATGTATAGCAGCAGAGACGCTTTTCTCTCTACTCTCGATAGGGATACTGATATTATGCTTGATGCAATAAGTAAAGTTACCAATATCGACGCTGTGCTGAGCACAAGCGGCGGAACATCTGATGCTGCATTTATCAAAGATGTTTGCCCAGTGATTGAATTTGGTATGATCAATAAAACTGCACATCAGGTAAATGAATGCGTGTCAGTAGACGATATACACAAATTGACAGCTATATATAAGGAATTTATAAAAAACTATTTTTACCCCACTAATAAGATATTAAATCAGATCAATGTAATTGGTAATATACCTGATGGTCCATTGTTAGCTTGAGGTAGACTGAATTCAGATTTTTTAGCAATAGAAACAAAAAAAACTACTTGACAACCTTCGCCGTTACCCTTATAATGATACTGAAGCTATTTATTTATCTTCGCAATCTGTGCAGGAAAAAGGGCAAAAAAACTCTGAGGCAGCTAGTATTCAAATTCTCCCTTGTCTATTTGACGTTCTATACTGTCTTAAACGACTTATA
>NZ_WQMP01000105.1:0-3603 GCF_013366855.1 Wolbachia endosymbiont of Madathamugadia hiepei | reverse complement strand
TTTTACCTAATATAAGCTAAAATGCGCTTGTTAAAGCGTTTAAGACAATAAAAAACGCCAATTTAAAAGATAGATAGTGAATAACTAGCTATCTTTTAAATTGGCGTTTTTTATTGTCTTAAACGCTTTAACAAGCGCATTTTAGCTTATATTAGGTAAAAACCTTGAAAGTTTATAAAGACATGAGGTGCACATAGTGCAAAAAATTAAACATAAGACACCAACCGTGATACTTTCGTCGTTTAATCTGCATAGATTGAAGCTAAATGAATAGCTCCAATACTATAATAAGGAAACTGAAGGAATTTGTCAAGTAGTTTTTTAGTTCTGTTTCTATGGCTAAAAAATCTGAATTCAGCCAGCACTTGGGCGATGTCACTCTTGTAGGTCTATGTTCGTGTAATTTCCCATAATAGTTAAAAAAAAATAGTAGAAAGTTACTGTAAATTCACGTATTTTGAGGCTATAATGTTCAAAAATACCTGATGTATGGATGATTTTATTGGAATTAAAGGTGCAAGGGAGCATAACCTGCAAGGTATAGATGTTAACATACCGAAAAATAAATTAGTTGTTATAACTGGACTCAGCGGTTCTGGCAAATCTAGCCTCGCATTTGATACGATTTATGCAGAGGGCCAGCGTCGGTATGTGGAGAGTCTTTCGGCTTATGCACGTCAATTTCTCAACATTCAGGATAAACCAGATGTTGAGTCGATCACAGGCCTCTCTCCTGCAATATCTATCAACCAGAAATCGATCTCGAAAAATCCAAGATCAACAGTTGGGACCGTCACTGAGATTTACGACTACCTACGCTTAATATACGCACGAATAGGGATTCCTTATTCACCTACAACTGGACTACCAATAACGAAACAAACTGTGTCTCAAATTGTAGATACCATAATGGCGTTACCTTTAGAAACTAAAGTATATATACTCGCTCCCATCGTGCGTGGCAGAAAGGGAGAACACCTCAAAGAGATATTGGAAATTAAAAAGCAAGGGTACGTAAGACTAAAAATAGATGGTAAAATACATAATATGGATGATTTACCTAAGCTCGATAAAAACAAAAAGCACGATATCTTTGTGGTTGCAGATAGGGTGTCAATATCAGACGACATAGGAAATCGACTGCCAAGCAGCATAGAATCAGCGTTAAGACTTGGTCATGGCTTAATGTATGCAGAAATAGTGAACTTGCCTAATAATCATGATTCTGAGTATAGAAATGATCAAGTTTTAACTTTCTCAGAGAATTTTGCATGTCCGGAGTCCGGTTTCACTCTTGAGGAAATAGAACCAAGACTATTTTCTTTTAACAGCCCCTACGGCGCATGTTGTTCATGTAATGGGCTTGGTAAAAAGCTGGCTATCGATATAAAGCTGATAGTGCCAGATGAAACGCTCTCAATATCTGAAGGTGCTTTGAGGCCAGTGGGGTCAATGTTCCGTCAAGTGCATACAGGTTATGGGTTTCTAAAAAATGCAATCCTGTCACTAGCTGAAAATTGCAAATTCAGTCTTGATGTTCCGTGGAAGAGCTTAGATCAAAGCGCGAAGGATGTGATACTCTTTGGTTCTAGAGAGATGAGATTCCACGGTTTAGTTAGTATATTAGAAAACCAGATGGATTATGATGGAACACTTATTGAGCAATACTGTTCTGTTTTTCATTGTAAAGAATGTGCTGGCTATAGATTGAGAAAAGAGGCACTTACGGTAAAAATTGATGGCAAACACGTAGGTGAAATATCTAGGCTTAGCATCGATGAATCCCTTAAATGGTTTGAAAATCTGCCAGGCAAGCTCACAGAACAACAAAAGCAAATCTCAAATAAAATATTAAGTGAAATAATCAAGAGGCTAACATTCTTGAAAAATGTAGGGTTAAACTACCTTACACTTGACCGTGAGTCTAGCACTCTCTCTGGCGGTGAAAGCCAAAGAATCAGGCTTGCTTCACAAATTGGCTCTGGTTTAACAGGAGTGCTGTATGTGCTTGATGAACCATCGATAGGCCTTCATCAATGTGATAATGATCGATTGATTGCCACACTTAGGAACCTGAGGGATATAGGAAATACTGTAATTGTCGTTGAGCATGATGAAGATACGATGATGGCTGCTGATTATGTAATTGATATTGGGCCTGGAGCTGGTGTAAATGGAGGAAAGATTGTTGCAGAAGGAACACCAGATCAGGTTCAAAGAAATTCGGAGAGCATAACAGGGCAATATTTGAGTGGAAAGAGGGAAATCTCAATTCCAAAAAGAAGAAAACAAACGACTCAGTCCATAAAAGTAATTAATGCGTGTGAGAATAACTTAAAAAATATAAACGTTGAATTTCCTATAGGGAATTTTATTTGTGTTACTGGAATATCGGGAGGGGGGAAATCAAGTTTAGTCATAGAAACACTATACAAATATTCAGCACATAAGATATATCATTCGTCTGCAAAGTATGGTCAATGCGATAAGATAGAAGGCCTTGAATATGTAGATAAAATTATAGAAATAGACCAGTCACCAATTGGTAGAACTCCTGCGTCAAACCCAGCAACATATGTTGGTATGTTCACTCATATAAGAAATTGGTTTGCAGGTCTTCCAGAGTCAAAAGCACGAGGTTACAACATAGGTCGATTTTCATTTAATACTAAGGGGGGAAGGTGTGAAGCGTGCAAAGGTGATGGACATTTAAAAATAGAAATGCATTTTCTGCCGGACGTTTATGTGAAGTGTGAGCAATGTAAAGGTCGGCGATATAACCGAGAAACGCTAGAGATTACTTTCAAAGGAAAATCAATTTCTGATGTACTTGATATGACGATAGATCAAGCTTGTGATTTTTTTGAAAACCTTCCAATAGTAAAAGAAAAGTTAGTTTCTTTGCAGGAAGTGGGGCTTGGCTATATAACACTTGGACAGCCCTCAACAACGTTATCTGGGGGTGAAGCACAACGAATAAAGTTATCTAAGGAACTATCAAAACGATTTACCGGAAGAACATTGTATATTCTTGATGAGCCAACGACTGGATTGCATTTTGAAGATGTAAACAACTTACTAAAAATTCTCCATAAGCTAGTTGATTTTGGAAACACTGTTATAGTTATCGAACACAACTTGCACGTTATAAAAACTGCAGATTACGTAATAGACATCGGCCCAGAGGGTGGAGTAAAAGGCGGAGGAGTAGTTGCTGTAGGAACTCCAGAAGAAATAATAGACATACCAAGAAGTGTTACAGGCAAGTATCTTAAACCATATTTGTCAGATAGAGCATAAACTATTTTTTAATTATATTAGGCTACGCTGCATATTTATGATTTGAATAGGGTAATGTCAGTATATCAATATTTTAAAAGGTATGTTGAATATGGAATTGTGCCTGCTAAGAAAATAGAAGATTTCACACTAACTCCAGAAAGTAGTTTCTATAAATCTGTACATTATATTGATAATGTTCTAGTCTCTGTGAACAAAATTTTAGAGAAGCTATATGAGAGAACCAACGAAGTTTAAAAAACCCATAAAAACCTCAGCAGTCTTGTCAAATCGAGAAAAAACACGTCTAAAGTTCTTGATTTT
>NZ_WQMP01000104.1:0-3623 GCF_013366855.1 Wolbachia endosymbiont of Madathamugadia hiepei | reverse complement strand
GAGGGTATTCCTATACTTGACATGGTAGAAGTTAAGCATGCGCTTATTGGTTCAAAAAGTCGATTAATTGGTCCAAATTGTCCGGGAGTTATTACACCTGAAGAATGCAAAATAGGAATTATGCCAGGGCACATTCACAAGCGTGGGCATATAGGGATCATGTCTCGTTCCGGAACTTTAACTTATGAGGCGGTAACACAAACAACTGCTGTTGGCCTTGGTCAGTCAACATGTATCGGAATTGGAGGAGATCCTGTTCATGGTATGACATTTGTTGACTGTATGGAACTGTTTTTAAAAGATGACGATACTCATGGTATTGTAGTCATTGGCGAGATAGGTGGAAACGAAGAAGAGGACGTATCACATTTTGTGAAGACAGAAAAAACTAAAAAGCCAATTGTTGGATTTGTAGCTGGTCAAACAGCACCTCCAGGAAGACGCATGGGACACGCTGGAGCGATTATCTCTTCTAGTGGAGGGAGTGCTGGTGCAAAGCTGGAGGTTATGAGGAGTGCTGGTATTGCAATTGCAGAAACTCCTGCAGTAATTGGTAAAAAAGTTTTGGAAGTAATGAATCAAGTTTAGAATATTGCTATAGAAACCCTACATTACCAGTTATAAATACATCGTCTACCCATTCAACTAGCAAGTTTCCCCCTGGCGAATTTACAAAAGTTTGCTTAGCAATCAAATATTTACGAAGTATGGATGCAACAAGTGCTGCACAGGCTGCACTGCCGCATGAGGCAGTAATACCTGTACCTCTTTCCCAAACTCTTAAGTTTATTTCTCCAGACTTTTCAATTTGTGCAATGCTGACATTCACTTTCTTGGGAAACAATATGTGGTTTTCCAATCTTGGTCCTAAATTTTGTAACGGTATTTCACTTATGTTATCAACAAAAAAGACCATGTGAGGGTTGCCAATATTTACTGCAACTGGATCTTTTAGCATTTCAACCTCTATAGGTAAGTGAAGGGTGTTACATTCAATGGAAAGAGGGATTTCATGCCATCTAAACAGTGGTTTGCCCATATTGACCTTTATGGACCTACCACCCACCTTGAAGCACTCTAAAATGCGCTCATTCATTAACTCGATAGTTGCATACTCAGTGCTTTTTTCTGACATTATCAAATATCCAACGCAACGTGCTGCGTTTCCGCACATTTCAACTTCGCTGCCGTCAGCATTATAAATGTGCATAAAGCAATCAGCTGCACCAGAGTTAGTTATAACTATTACTTGATCGCAGCTGTTTTGGTTAGCAATTTCCCTATAATGCCAATTCAAGCTATTTGTTGAACGTGAGTCTATGATAACAAAGTTGTTACCAGTACCATGCATTTTTTCAGGACTTCGGCCATTCGCCATAAAAAAACATCTCCCCTATTGGCCTTCTTGTCTTTTCCTTAACTTCAGCACCCTCTTCTTCGTAACCAATCGCTATCACCGACCTTACATCAAAGTCATCGGGTATATTGAATTTCTCTACTATTTTATCACCATCGAAGCCACCCATCTGATGAGCCATTAAATTCATAGATGTAGTCTGTAGCATAAGCGCATAACTTGCTGCACCAGTATCGTAGCCGCCCCAAGGATTTGCTCCTTTTGTGTGATCGCGGTAATTTTTAGCGCTTAATGCTATGATTAATACTTGTGTGCTTTTCGCCCATCTTTGATTAGGCTCAGTAAGGCAACTCAATAACTTTTCCCATGCATTTTGATTGCTTTGTCTATTGCATATTACATATCTCCAGGGCTCGTCACCATAACATGAGGGAGAGAGCCGTGCGGCTTCTATCAGCATATTTATGTCCTCTTGATGTACTACTCTATTTTGGTCATATGAATATCCACTATGTCTTACTTTCATTAACTCAATTAGATCTTCTTTATTAATCATTTTTAATCCTCTAAAAAAACTAACTATATATAGCGGAATATTAAAAAAAGTTTAACCTTTTTGTTTCACATAAGAAATATAATTATGGACAATAAGTTTAAATTGTAAAACTTTTAAAGTATAGTTAATATTAGTATATTCTATTTGGAGGAATATGTTTACAGCACAATATAGCAGCAAATCAACATTGGTCGAAATTTTCTTTTGCGTCTTATTCTTATTTCTAATGGCTCAGATAAGAATACCGTTGCAACCTGTGCCTATCACACTACAAAGTTTAGGACTGATGCTTATTGGGCTCAAATTTAACCGCAAAACGGCATTTTATTCCGTGCTTACATATTTATCACTTGGTACAGCAGGGTTACCCATTTTTGCGGGTTTTTCCAGTGGTTATCACACTCTTCTTGGACCAACAGGTGGATATTTAATTGGCTTTTTAGTTGCTGTTATGGCAATGGGCGAAGTAAATGAGTTACTAGACTCCAAATGTGAATCACTTATGCGTGATTCTCTAAGTTGTCTGGCTGGTACAGTTGTGATCTTTATCTATGGTGTCAGTTGGCTTGCTGTTCACGTTGGTCTGAAACAGGCAATAATGGTTGGTGTTCTGCCGTTTATCCTGCCTGGTTTAGTAAAGATTTTTCTACTAGTAGCGACTTTACAATATCTGAAAAAATGATAAGATTTCGCCCTCATCATTTTATGTGCACTCTTGCATTTCGAGGGTATGGGTATACCCGGGGCTTTGTAAAAAACTATAGAAAGATAGCAAACAAGGTAATTACTGATCCCAATACTCAAATCAAGGTAGTCGGTGATCTTGATAGTATCTGCAGTGCTTGCCCGCATCAGACTGAGCAAGGTGAGTGCACCACACAAGCTAAAGTTTTGGAGCTAGATAGAAGGCATATGGAAGTTTTAGAGATAAAAATTGGAGAGACTTTAACATGGAACGGAGCAGTAAAAAGAATTAGAGAGAAAATGTCTTTAGAGAAATTTGACTACGCATGTGAGAAGTGCAACTGGCAACCATATGGAATGTGCAAAAGTGCCCTTTTGGATTGCCACCTCCACATAATGCGTTAGTGAAGATATTGAGGTGAAAGAAGTCCACTTTTGGGAAAATGCCTGTGCTGCGCAGGAAAAAACAACAGCCTGATATCAGGCTGTTGCCTTTTTTGATCAAAACAATTCATTCTCTTCTCCAGTAATGCGTGGAAGAGTTTCTCCAGTATCTGGAATTTCATCACGAAGGTTTTCAAGATCTTCTTGCAACTGCTTGAGATCCTTCACTAATCCTTCGTAATTTTCATCAACCTTCACAATCAGCTCATCAAGCCTACTTTTCTCCTCTGCTAGAGCATTACTTATACCAATTCCCACTACACAAGGAACAAGCAGACAACAGTGGAAAAAAGTTATAACGTCATACGATAGAGACGAAAAAAACTACTTGACAAATTCTTTCAATCTTTTTATCATGGTATTGAAGCTATTTGTTTCACCTCCCAATCTTTACAGGTTAAAATGACAAGAAAACTTGTATTTGGCGTACTATTGTTTAATTTTTCGCACTATGTGCACTGCATGTCTTTTTAAAACTTCGGGTTTTTACAATACAAGCTGAAACGCGCTTATAAGTCGTTTAAGACATCACCCAACGCCGGATTTTAAAATAGAGAGTGGAATAACTAGCTACCTCGGGGT
>NZ_WQMP01000103.1:0-3646 GCF_013366855.1 Wolbachia endosymbiont of Madathamugadia hiepei | reverse complement strand
TTGACAAGACTGCTGAGGTTTTTATGGGTTTTTTAAACTTCGTTGGTTCTCTCATATGGCTTCTCTAAAATTTTGTTCACAGAGACTAGTTATTCCACTCTCTATTTTAAAATCCGGCGTTGGGTGATGTCTTAAACAACTTATAAGCGCGTTTCAGCTTGTATGGGTAAAAACCCAAAGTTTTAAAAAGACATGCAGTGCACATAGCACGCCAAATACAAGTTTTCTTGTCATTTTAACCTGCACAGATTGGGAAGTTAAACAAATAGCTTCAGTATCATTATAAGGGGGCTGGAGGAACTTGTCAAGTAGTTTTTTTGTTTCTATGGCCAGTGCATGCACTGCCTTGACTTAGACCCAAGCATCCTAACGCGCAGATATTTTGACTCCACCGGTATATAAATTGGCGCGGCTTTTCCCAGTATAAAGCAATGCAAGTCCAATATTGTCTACGCTAGAGCGCAGTTCGCCTATTTCTTCATTGTTCTCATTTGTTACTTTAGTACCGATATTTGGAAGTGCGCTATTTCCCTCAACAAGGTAAAGTTTTCTTCTGAATGTTTCTTGCCTGCTCATTCGATTTACAACTTCCTGGCCTATATAACACCCCTTATTGAAGCTTATTCCGTTGACCTTATCGATTAGATATTGCAGCGGAAACGACGAATTCTGCACCATATCTCTTGCTCCATCTGGAACTAGGTTTTGAATTCTCACTTTTTCGTACTGAGTAAAATCTCTGGCTGGCTGCTTTACTTCGCCTTTATGTATGATCCTCATTCCCAAGGATTTGTGCCTTGGATCTTGAAAAATAATTTGTGATTCATTACATTCTGTTGACTTAGTATTAAACAAAACTCCAACCTTATACAATGAACTAACATCTTTAATCCTCACTCTCAGGTAAGTTTTAAGCAAATCTAGTTTCTCAATTATTTGCTGCAAGTACACATTTTCGCATTCCAAAAGGATATACTTACCATATCCAATAAGAAAAAAATCGTATAGGTACTTTCCCTGAGGGCTAAGCAGCAAAGAGTAAATAGCTTTTTGGCTATCTAACTTATTAATGTCATTTGTTATAATACCCTGCAGGAAATCCCTCGTGTCTGGCCCGTATAAAACTATTACACCACGGCTTTGCAATGGTATATAATTCATACAATTTCTGTCAATAAACCTAAATTTTACTATATAATATTAGGCACACTTCGTCTTCTTATATTTTACAAGCCTCAGCCCTTGAAATCCAACTTACAAGTGCATATATAAGCTTATAGGTTAATTTGTTGATGAGGAAAAACAAATGTCAAGTATAGACTTAAGTGTATTGGATGATAGCGTTTTGATTAAGCCTATCAGCGAAGAAAAACAAGGTGGGATCGTGCTTCCATCAAGTGCTGAAAAGAAACCTACTAAAGGTGAAGTTATAGCAACTGGTGAAGGTTCACGCAATTCAAGTGGTGAACGCATAGCTTTAACTGTAAAAATCGGTGATAAAGTGTTTTATCGGCAATGGGCTGGTACGGAGATAGAGCACGGCGATGAAAAGTTTATAGTAATGAAAGAGTCCGATATACTTGCTATCGTTAAGTAGCAGTTTTTATTTTTACTAAACTAAAACAAAGCACAACATAGTGCATTGTAAGTGATTTTATTATAGTTTTCTGAATTTTTTATTAACAAGAGGTGATAAAAATGACTAATGTAGTAGTGTCAGGCGAGCAGTTGCAAGAAGCTTTTCGTGAAGTTGCAGCAGTAGTAGACTCAACAGTAGCAGTAACTGCAGGGCCTAGAGGAAAAACAGTAGGGATTAACAAGCCCTATGGAGCACCAGAAATTACAAAAGATGGTTATAAGGTAATGAAGGGTATCAAGCCTGAAAAACCATTAAATGCCGCAATAACAAGCATCTTTGCTCAAAGCTGTTCTCAATGTAATGATAAAGTTGGTGATGGTACAACAACGTGCTCAATACTAACTAGCAACATGATAATGGAAGCTTCAAAATCAATTGCTGCTGGAAATGATCGTGTTAGCATTAAAAACGGAATGCAGAAGGCAAAAGATGTAGTATTAAAGGAAATTGCATCGATGTCTCGCACAATTTCTTTGGAGAAGGTAGATGAAGTGGCACAAGTTGCTATCATTTCTGCAAATGGTGATAGAGATATTGGTAGTAGCATTGCTGATGCTGTTAAAAAGGTAGGAAAAGAAGGTGTGATCACTGTTGAAGAAAGTAAAGGTTCAAAAGAATTAGAAGTTGAGCTCACTACTGGTATGCAGTTTGATCGTGGTTATCTTTCTCCGTACTTTATTACAAATAATGAAAAAATGATTGTGGAGCTTGATGATCCATATCTTTTAATTACAGAGAAAAAACTGAATATTATCCAGCCTCTACTTCCTGTTCTTGAAGCTGTTGTTAAGTCTGGTAGACCTTTACTTATTATTGCAGAGGATATTGAAGGTGAAGCATTAAGTACTTTGGTTATCAACAAACTGCGTGGTGGTCTAAAAGTTGCTGCGGTGAAAGCTCCAGGCTTTGGTGACAGAAGAAAAGAGATGCTTGAAGATATAGCAGCTTTAACAGGCGCTAAGTACGTCATAAAAGATGAGCTTGGAATCAAGATGGAAGATCTCACTCTTGAAGATCTTGGTACCGCTAAAAATGTTAAAATCACTAAAGATAATACCACAATTGTCAGTGAAAATAGCGACTCTGACAGAGTGAAAGCCAGAATCGAACAGATCAAATCGCAAATTGAAACTTCAACTTCTGATTACGATAAGGAAAAGCTAAGGGAGCGTTTAGCAAAATTATCGGGCGGTGTTGCTGTGCTTAAAGTTGGTGGAGCAACTGAAGTAGAAGTTAAAGAGCGTAGAGATAGAGTTGAGGATGCATTGCATGCAACAAGAGCTGCAATTGAAGAAGGCATAGTTCCAGGTGGTGGAGTTGCACTTCTTTACACTTCATCTGTTCTCGATAAGCTAAAAGGTGGAAGTGATGAGGAACAGATAGGTATAAATATTATTAAGAAAGTCCTCAGCGCTCCTATCAAGAGATTAGTCAAAAATGCTGGTCTTGAGTCTGCTGTTATAATTGATCATTTGATTAAACAGAATGATAAAGAGCTTATATACAACGTTGAGGCTATGAATTATGCTAACGCATTTACTGCAGGTGTTATTGACCCGGCGAAGGTGGTTCGTATTGCTTTTGAAACAGCGATATCTGTTGCAAGTGTACTGATTACTACTGAATCTATGATAGTTGATGTACCAAACAAGGATGAAAGCGCTTCATCCCCTATGGGTGCAGGTGGCATGGGTGGAATGAATGGATTCTAAATAAATAAAACCTTGGGGCAAGAAATTCACTTGCTCCACGGGCATCTCTATAGTTTTTAAAAATCTCATATTTTACTGTGTGCTAAAGGTAGTACGCGTAGTGCTTTGTACAAAAAGGCACTACTTTTTATTTTCCGTATCCTTTTCACTTCTTTATACTACGGTTATCTAATAACAAAAGGCAGCGCAGAAGCCCACTAACGTTAACTATGGATTAGAAAGAGAGTAGAGAGAGAAATAGGGTAAACTCCAGTATTTTAGCAACAATAGGAGGTTACCCAATGCATAAGAATAT
>NZ_WQMP01000102.1:0-3687 GCF_013366855.1 Wolbachia endosymbiont of Madathamugadia hiepei | reverse complement strand
AATAAATTTACTGACATTGGCATGGCTAAATTTGAAATGGTTACATGAATTTATCATAAATCACCACAGCATAAGTTGCCATGCAACAAAGCCCGATGGAATCCAGAAAAGTCTGCTTGTAAGCAAGCAAACTAATTTTGTGAACATAGAAAGTAGCTAATCTTAATTTAAAACACAACATTAATTATTATGGAAAAACTGGATTCCAGTGTCTGAGCACTGGAATGACAAGAAAAGGCTACTTAGATGACACCCATAGACCTGTCATCCCAGCCGTAACGCTGGGATGACACCATCTGTTATGCACATTACCTGCTAATTACAATGTTCGTACAACTGTGTGTCACGCGCTGGAATGACAGAAGAAGGGGCTACTTTCATGACGCCCTCTTGGTGGGCTCAAATCACAATGTTCGTATAACTGTACGTTTCTCCTAAAACCATAACGCAAGAGGTCTTTTGACTGAGATGCCCAGTTTAAAGCTTAGGAGCATAGATAAATCTTACTTATTTTACTATCACTGTTTACTTCTTGTAAAAAACATGTTACTAGTAGATTGGTAGAATTTTCGGTAGATAACGGAGGAAGTTTTGGCAGTTCCAAAAAGAAAAAAGTCAAAGTCAAGGCGTGATATGCATCGTTCTCATCATGCTGTTCAGCCTAAGAACATTGTGGTATGCACAACAACTGGGGAGTTTATGTTACCTCACAATATAGCAGTTGATGGCAGTTACAAAGGAAAACGGGTTTTCATCAAACAACAGGCAGAATAACTATCATGATATGTTACCCACAGTCAACAATAACATAGTCATTGCACTTGACGCTATGGGAGGTGATTTTGCACCTCTCTCAGTGATTCAAGGTGCTAGTTTTTTCTTAGATAACCTTGTCGACCCAGGTATTAAAGTTTTTTTTCGTATTTATGGAGATCAAAAAGAAGTATCTCCTTTGCTTTCAAAATATAAGAAGGTAAGTAACGATTCTGAGTTTACTCATTGCTCTGATAATGTTCTTGCAAATGATAAGCCATCTTTCGCGCTGAGGTATCGTAAAGACTCAAGTCTGAAAGCGGCTATTGAGGCAGTGAAAGAAGGCAAAGCTTCTGGGATACTATCCTCAGGCAATACCGGAGCGTTAATGGCAATTTCCAGGTTTGTTTTGGAAACATTGCCAAACATTTATCGTCCCGCTATCGTATCTGTTTGTCCAACTAAAACAAAAAGCTTTGCACTGCTTGACCTCGGTGCAAATGTTGATTGTAATGCTGACTCATTATTTCAATTTGCATTAATGGGGAGCATATTTGCAAAAATAGCATTAAAAGTTGACAATCCTGAGGTCGCTCTGCTAAATATTGGTACAGAAGAAGTTAAAGGCAATGACTCAGTACGAGGGGCCTTTGAATTACTCAAGAACGCTCCAAGTATTAACTTCAAAGGATATGTAGAGGCAAGTGAATTTTTAGAGGGTAATGTAGATGTGATTGTTGCTGATGGTTTTGTTGGTAATGTAATGCTCAAAACGGCTGAGGCAACCGCTAGTACTTTCATTAATTTAATAAGGCAGGAGGTATTCAACTCATGGGCAGCAAAAATACTTGTTGGCATATTGTTGAAACCCAAGCTAAATAAAGCATTAATGCGTTTTAATCCTAAAATTAGAAGTGGTGCTATGTTTTTAGGGCTAAACGGTATCGTCATTAAAAGTCATGGAAATTCTGATGCTATTTCTTTTGCTCATGCTATAAAATTTGCAGTAAATGCCATTAGTGAAAATTTAAACCAGAAGATAATCAGTGAGGTAAGTCACGTTGAATAAAAGTTTTATATTAAGCACTGGATCTTGCCTGCCAAAAAAAACATTGAGTAATGACGAAATTGCACTAATGGTTGAGACAAGTGATGAATGGATTAGACAGAGAACAGGAATAACTCAAAGGCATATAGCAGATGAAGGAGAGTTAACGTCGGATCTAGCTGTCAGTGCAGCAAAAAATGCTATAGAAAAAGCTCAAATTTCAGTGGATGAAGTTGGTTTAATCATAGTGGCAACAACAACATCCGACAAAACTTTTCCTAGCTGTGCGACTATTGTGCAAAGTAAGTTAAAATGTAAAAACGCATTTGCCTTTGATGTGCAAGCAGCATGCTCTGGTTTTATATATGCAGTTACAGTTGCTGATTCGCTTATAAAAACTAACAATAGAATTAAATATGCACTGGTTATAGGTGCTGAAATAATGTCTAGGATTGTTGATTGGAAAGACAGGTCAACTTGTGTACTCTTTGGTGATGGTGCAGGCGCGGTGGTAATAAAATCCGCGGCACATTGTAATGAAACAACAGAGCACCCCACAAGGGGTATAATATCAGCTAACCTATATTCTGATGGCAATGTAGATGTATTGTGTACCAGCGGAGGAATATCTTCAACTGGTGATTCTAGAAAAATATGCATGAATGGAAGAGAAGTGTTTAAATGTGCAGTGGACAAGCTAACAGCCTCAATAGAGGAAACACTAAGATGCAATAATTTGAAAATTGCTGATATTGATTGGCTGATTCCTCATCAAGCAAACATCCGTATCATTGAAGCTATAGTAAAGAAATTAGATTTTCCTATGGGAAAAGTAGCTAATACAGTTGATCAACACGCAAATACTTCAGCAGCATCAATTCCGCTAGCACTTGATTATGCAATACAAAAATCAAAAATAAGACCAGGAAGCCTGGGATTATTGATTGCAATAGGCGCGGGCTTAACCTGGGGTTCTGTGTTACTACGCTACTGACAACTTCAGCTATTACTACTTTCGATTTTTTCTATCAATTTCTTGACCAAACCTCTCAGTTTTCTACTGGATTCACCAAGCTCTTGAATCTGCGAGTTATCCTTTTTCATGAGCTCCTTATAATTACCCTTTATGTAGTCAATCATCTCCTTCATCTGAGCAATCATCTTGTTAATATCCATACTGCCTAAACTAGGTATCATGTCAGGCATAGCTCCGTCTAACATACCACCAGCCATAAGCTGCTGAGACATTTGCATGAATGGCTTTAAGGTCTGATTAAGCAATTCAGGATCCTTGGCTAATTTTTCTATTTGCTCTTTGCAAGTATCCATATACTGCTTCATAAATTCATCGCCTTGCGCTTTATCTGTCATAATTACACCTACTTAAAATACGTATTTTCTGTTATACATCGTTCTCAAATAAAAAACAATACAAAATGCCCATCACAGCTACATTAATACTTTGTTAAACAATGAAAAGGCAGCTCTTTTGCTCATAAAGAAATGCATACTCCCTTTAACCACTCTTTATCTTTGACACTATTTTCTAAGTTTTTATAGACAAATTGATGGTAGCTATTTATCCACTTAATTTCATCTTGGGCAAGCATTTGCACATCTATTAGCCTTCTATCATATGGAATAGAGGTCAATTGTTTAAAGTTTAAGAAGCCGTTTTCTTGCCTTTTAACATACATCAGGTTTTCAATTCTTATTCCATACTCTCTTGGAATGTAATAACCAGGTTCGTTGGAGAGTATCATCCCTGGCATAAGTTTCACTTTATTTCCTTTTGACGCTAACTATGGATTAGAAAGAGAGTAGAGAGAGAAATAGGGTAAACTCCAGTATCTTAGCAACAATAGGAGGTTACCCAATGCATAAGA
>NZ_WQMP01000101.1:0-3726 GCF_013366855.1 Wolbachia endosymbiont of Madathamugadia hiepei | reverse complement strand
AAAAGGAGCTTAAAGAAAAGAATGTAAAGAGAGTAAGAAAAGGTCACTATACTTTACTTGGGTATGCTGTTGATTCAAAAGGACCTATTACATATAACACCCATAATCGTACTATATTTCCACAAATTATTAAATTACTTGCAAGTTTGAAAACGAAAGTTGATACTGCTACTGAGAACAAATGTCTAAAGACTGGATTGAGCGAAGCTATAGGAACTAAACAAGCTGACGTTATAGAGATACTCTTGAATAGTGGTAAATTAATGAAAAAGAAAAGCTTGATGCTTTGATCTTTCTATTACGACAGAGTATACACAGGGGGTTAAATTATTGTTAGGTCACGTAAGTAATGAAAAAATGCAAGCAGCCTTAAAAGTGACTATGAACAAAGAGCAAACTGTACAAATTCAAGAAATCACTCAGGTGCTTTTGGACTTTATTACATCAAAAACACCTAATGTAAAAGGAAATAAACCAGTGCCTCCTATATCAACAAAAAAAACAGATAACGGCTTCACAAATGCTCAATTTTCTCCACCAAATGAAAAAGAAACTAAATACAAAGAAAGCAAGGAGAATTTTCATACCTAATTAAGGAATGATGTTGTTGGTATTGTTATGACAGGATTATTCATTGCTGCTGCTGTGATGGTTCCATCTATAGCTGGTGCAGCGGTTTGTGGTATTGTAGCTGCTTTAGCTCTAGTAGCTACTGGGTTACACGTAAAAGATTCTACATTGCCAAGTTATACAGCAATGAAAGAAAATAAAGTTGAACATGTAGGTTTACAAGTTGTACAAATGTAGATGTCATTCCAGCGCGTGGCGCTGGGATCTAATTTACACTTTTAGATCTGACACTAAATTGCGCTGCTACTAACTTTGCAATTGGTACTCTATAGGGTGAGCATGAGACATAGTCAACCCCTGATTTGATGAGAAACTCTATAGATTTTGGATCTGCTCCGTGCTCTCCACATATACCAAGTTTTATTTCTTTTCGGGTTTTCCTGCCTCTTTCGATAGCTATTTTGATTAACTCCCCTACCCCTTCGATATCCAGCACTTCAAATGGGTCATTCTCAAATATCTTGTTTTCTTTATAGGAATCAAGAAAATTAACTGAATCATCTCTTGAGAGCCCCATGGTTGTTTGCGTTAAATCATTGGTACCAAAACTGAAAAATTCTGCGTGTTTTGCTAACTTATCGGCAATCAGTGCTGCCCGTGGCAGTTCTATCATTGTTCCAATTGAATAGGCCTTGTCTGATGTCATTCCGGCGATGACAGAGGATTCTTTCTTTATTAACTCGCATATCAGTACAAATTCTTTCTCATTCATGATAAGAGGGATCATAATTTCAGGCTTAATTTCTGCCTTTTTTTCTTTTCTTAGCTCATCCGCAGCGCTGAGTATTGCCCTAATCTGCATGCTATATATTTCAGGATGGGAAATGGCCAGTCTGCAACCTCGGTGACCAAGCATTGGATTTTTTTCTGATAACTGTGCTATTTTATTTTTTACCGATTCAACTGACTTATTGAGTGACTTAGCGATTTTTTCTATGGTGGACTGATTGTCAGGTAAAAACTCATGCAGAGGTGGATCAAGTAAACGTATAGTAACCTCCCTGTCCTCCATAACAGAAAATATTTCTTTGAAATCAGACTTTTGCATTTGCTCTAATTTGCTCAGTGCACTCGCTCTTTCGATCTTGTCGTCAGCTATTACCAATTTTTGAATGAACTCAATCCTGTCACTAGCAAAAAACATATGCTCTGTGCGACATAAGCCTATACCTTCTGCACCGAACTCTTTAGCGATCTTTGCATCTTTTGGAGTATCAGCATTTGCTCTCACCTTGATTGTTTTAATTTCATCTATCCGGTTGATTATCGTTTTGAATTCTTGCGATAACTCAGGCGAAATTGTAGGAAGAATGCCAAGCATCACCTCACCCGTTCCTCCATTGATGGTAATTGGTTCTCCCTTATTTACTTTTGTATTTCCTACAGAAAAGAAATTTCCATCTTTATCGATATAAAGTCCACCTACACTGCAAATGCACGGCTTACCCATTCCACGGGTTACAACAGCAGCATGTGAAGTCATTCCTCCTCGTGCCGTTATTATACCACTTGCAGCATTCATTCCATTAATATCCTCAGGACTCGTCTCTGATCTTACTAAAATTACTTTTTTACCCTGCCCTGCAGCCTTTTCTGCATCATTTGCACTGAACACCACATATCCTGAAGCCACACCTGGAGAAGCCGGTAGCCCCTTCCCTATTACTTTTTGATCACCCTTAACTTCAAGAACTGGATGCAATAAACCATCAAAAGTTTTTGGATCAATCCTTAATATTCCTTCTTCTTTTGTAATTGTCCCTTCGTTTACCATATCAACTATTATGCGCACGGTAGCCTCGGCTGTACGTTTACCGGACCTAGTCTGCAAAATCCACAACTTGCCATTCTGCACGGTGAATTCTATATCTTGCATGTCTTTATAGTGCCTTTCAAGCTTTTCACATACATCGCACAATTCTCGGTACACGCTTGGCATCAATTTTTCCATGGTATTCTCTTGCTCCCCGTCAACTGGCATAGGGGTGTAAATACCGGAAACCACATCCTCGCCTTGAGCATTGACCAAAAATTCACCAAAACACTTTTTCTCCCCAGTTGCGGGATTGCGCGTAAATATCACACCGGTTACAGAATTGTTGTTCAGATTACCAAAAACCATTGCTTGTACATTGACTGCAGTTCCAAGGGTTTCAGGAATGTTATTTATTTTTCTATAGGAAACAGCCCTGCCATTCTGCCAAGAAGCAAACACCGCATTTACTGAGCTGAGCAATTGTTCTTCAACGTTCTGCGGAAAATGTTTTGCAGTTTTTTCATGTACTATCTTTTTAAAATCGTCAACGATCTTTCTTAAGACATCAACATCAAGATCAGCTAAACTTTTTGCTCCATTTTTTTGTTGTTCATGATCAATAACGCTTTGAAACAGGTGATGGTCAAGCTGTAGCACAACATTGGAATACATCGTAATAAAACGGCAGTAGCTATCATAGGCAAAACGCTCTCCACTTTTTTTTGCAAGCCCAACAACGGTTGCATCGTTTAAACCAACGTTTAGAATTGTATCAAGCATACCCGGCATTGAATTGAAGCTACCAGAGCGTATGGAAACTAGTAAAGGGTTATCTGAATCCCCGAATTTACAACCGATGTCATTCTCAAGCATCGCCAGGTATTTTTTGATTTCGTTACGCAGATCGTCAGGCAATCTATTACTCTGGTGATAGTTCTTGCAAACAGAAGTGGAGATTGTAAAACCAGGTGGAACGGGAATACCGACGTTGCACATTTCCGCTAAATTTGCCCCCTTTCCTCCCAGCAGATTTTTCATTTCTGCATTACCTTCGCATTTGCTTTGGCTAAAGTAATATATTAACTTCTCTTCCATTGTTTTTCCGGATTTTCACTAATAAACACATTACACGTATGATTCCAACAGGACTTGAAACCATAGGGTAATAAATTTTGCAAAATTTGGCAACAGCAGATAATAAGTAAAATTAAGTGATAAATGATCTTATAACGCTAACTATGGATTAGCCGATAAAGAAAGAGCTGGAAATGGAAGGTTTTTTGCGTTGTAAAGAATATGAAATAAGCGTAAAAAAGATGTGAACTAAAAAGTTAATAGGA
>NZ_WQMP01000100.1:0-3734 GCF_013366855.1 Wolbachia endosymbiont of Madathamugadia hiepei | reverse complement strand
GATTATTGTTATAATTTCAGAATACGTTATTGCGGGTATTCTTGTAGGTTTTTTACCATTGGCTAGTAGTCTACTTGCAAAGTTCTCATCTATTATTTTACAATAATCATCTACAAAACAGAATAACTCTGTTATATTCTTATGCATTGGGTAACCTCCTATTGTTGCTAAAATACTGGAGTTTACCCTATTTCTCTCTCTACTCTCTTTCTAATCCATAGTTAGCGTTGGAATGACAAGAGAGGGAAGCACTGGGATGACAGGAGGAGGAGCACTGGGATGACACCGTCTGTTACGCAAATTACCTGCTGATTGCAATGTTCGTACAGCTATGTGCGTGACGCTTGCATGATTAAGAGAAAACAGGAATCTAGACTGTAACTTTTGATTTAACCCAGTGATACAATTTACTTATTTTACCATCCTGGCCAAACATTCCAGGACTATTTTTATAAAAAGTATCAACTATTAGTTTTATAGAACCTATGGCAGCAGAAAATACAGGATTTTTATCGTATTCACCATCAAGGCCACTACACGACTTAGGACACCCAATACGGACTTGCTTATTGAATATATAGCTTGCAATCTCTTTCATGCTTGTGAGCTGACTAGTTCCGCCTGTGATGACTACTTTATTAATCGTGTCTTTCTGCTCCCGAAATTGCTCTTTTACTAATTCAAGTATTTCTTCGATTCTCGGTCTTATAATGTCAACAAGTTCAGACTTGAGCACTTGGGTCGGTTCATCACTTTCATTATTTTGCACTGTGATATACTCGTTTTCATCTATTGAAGTCACGATAGTATTGCCATATAGTATTTTTATGCGCTCTGCATGTTCTATGTTTGTACATAGTCCATAAGCAATATCTCGAGTGATATGAATGCCACCAATTGGAATGCTGTCTGCATATATAAGTTTCCCCCTTTTAAAAATTCCAATTGCAGTGCACCCACCTCCTATGTCAACAATGGCAGTTCCGAGCTCTTTCTCATCTTCACTGAGACAAGCAAGACCTGCAGAATATGAAGATGCAATACAACCGGCCATACTTAGCCAACTGTTATTGGTTACGCAGTTTTCAATATTGATAAGCGCCGGACGAGAAGCAGTAACAACGTTAACGTCAGCAGATAATCTTTTTCCATACAATCCACTAACTTCCTTTATGTCGGTCATGTCATCTAAGTGATATTTTAGCGGTATATTGTGAATGATAACATTTTCCTCAATATATTTCTCAAACGTTTGAAAGACTACACGTTTTATGTCTCGATCAGAGATTTCATGATTAGCTGCAATAATTTCATTGTGCACATTGAAAGATGAGATTCCACATCCGGCAATATTAATATATATTTGATCTATAGTCTCCTCCGATACTTGTTCAGCCAGACCTATAGTTGATGAAATAGAGTAATTTGCATGCTTTACGTCGGTTATTGATCCACCATTTATACCCTCTGCAATCTTGTAACCTGTTCCTGTTATTTTATAACTGATATTGCTACTGACTTTGACGATTAGACAGATAATCTTTGTTGTACCTATGTCTAAAACAGCAAAAACGCTTCTCTTTGGCTTTACTATTACTGCAGAGTACATCAGTTGACCTTATGACACAATCCCATTCAAATTATAGCTTTCTTTAATAGTTTATATTCTATTATAAAAATACAGCAACATTTTAATATACCCCAAACACTGGACAAAGGAAAAAATAAAACATAGAATTATAATTTTATGTCTAAATTACCAATTGTAATTGCCCCTGATGAAAGGTTAACTACACGTGCCAGTGAAGTAACAGCTATAAACGATGAAATTAAAGAATTAGCAAACGACATGTTCGAAACTATGTACGATGCAGATGGTCTTGGCCTTGCTGCAGTGCAAGTTGGGGTACTAAAAAGAATTTTTGTTATGGATGTTCAGCTAGAGAACATTGAAGGCGGGCCAGCAGGATATGAATCGAATGGCAAATTTTGCATGATTAATCCTGAAATTACGGAATTATCTGATGAACAAACAATTCTCAAGGAAGGATGTCTTTCAATTCCAGAACAGAGTCACGAAATTAAGCGCCCAAAGTATTTAACTGTAAAATATAGAGACTTGAATAATGAGGAACGGACGCTAAAAGCTAATGGTTGGCTTGCGAGATGTATTCAGCATGAGCTAGATCACTTAAATGGTATATTATGTATTAGACATTTGTCTAAATTGAAGTATGATATGGCCATAGAAAAAGCACAAAAGATCAAGAGGCACTATGAGCGATGAGGATTTAGAATTATTAAAATTCTACCATGAGATGGGTGTTGATTGCACGCTAACAGAGGGTGAGGAAGAAAAAGAGCTGGGGAGCAAAGAGAATGTGCAGCCTTCTGTTATCCAAGTAGCTGACACTGGGAAAGATGCAGATTCCAGCGTCACGCGCTGGAATGACACTAAAGGTGGAAAAGAGCAACAATCCATGTTCCCAAGTGACTGGATAATTGAAGCAAGGAAACTTGCAAGTAAATGCAGTAGTGTGGATGAGCTAAAAAGTGCAGTTGAATCATTTGAAGGTTGTGAAATAAAAAAAACTGCAACCAATACTGTTTTTTCCGATGGTAATCCAAATGCAAAAATTATTCTCGTTGGTGAAGCTCCGGGAGCAAATGAAGACCTACAAGGCATACCATTTTGCGGTGCAAGTGGGATGTTGCTTGATAAAATGCTCGGTGCAATTAATCTTGATCGTACCAAAGTTTACATAAGCAATACTGTATTTTGGCGTCCACCTGGTAATAGAAAACCAACTGACCTAGAACTTGATATGTGCAGGCCGTTCGTCGAAAAACATATTGCACTGGTTTCACCGCAGATTCTAATTTTGGTTGGAGGAATCGCGTGTTATAGCTTACTTGATAACACAAAGACCATATCAACCCTGCGTGGCAGGTTTCATACGTATACTAACCAATATTTGTCTAATTCAATTACCACGGCTGCTATATTTCATCCAGCCTATCTACTTCGCCAGCCAGCACAAAAACGTTTAGCTTGGGAAGATTTGAAGAAGATTAGGGACTATCTCCAATAACTGCACAAATACCTAATAAAGCGGTGAAACGTGAGATCAACTATGTGCCTCTAAAAATTTTGTTTGTAATTTTGCAGCACTTCACTCAATCATGTAGGTAATAAAAATCTGTTTGTTGTGGAGACAGATTTTTATATCAAATAGCTACCACAGCAATTCTTGCTTAAGTTAATGAATAGGTACTTTTAACCTATATGAATGACAGTTGTTATATGCTTAGTGTGCTGCCACTAAAAACTTGGTTGGTATGCGAGAGGTTTAAATTCTTGTCAGGTTCCTTTTGCAGAACAATCAGCTCTTGCTCTACATTTTCAACATCTTGTAAAAGTTGTGATATCTCACTTACATTAGGAATACAATTCAGCTCTACAGAGTTGTAACAAGGACACACCTTCACTAATTTTGTACTGAGGTCGTATAATGTAGTGTACACTTAGTATAGAATTTTCATTTCACATTCTAGTCTCTGTGAACAAAATTTTAGAGAAGCCATATGAGAGAACCAACGAAGTTTAAAAAACCCATAAAAACCTCAGCAGTCTTGTCAAATTGAGAAAAAACACGTCTAAAGTTCTTGATTTTTCCAAAGAAGCATTCAATCAAATGCCGCTCTTTATAAAGATGTTTGTCGTAGTCTCTCTG
>NZ_WQMP01000099.1:0-3773 GCF_013366855.1 Wolbachia endosymbiont of Madathamugadia hiepei | reverse complement strand
TTTGACAAGACTGCTGAGGTTTTTATGGGTTTTTTAAACTTCGTTGGTTCTCTCATATGGCTTCTCTAAAATTTTGTTCACAGAGACTAGCTCTTTTATAGCATTAACAAGACTTAATTCTTTACCGCCAAGTTTGATTTTGACATCTGTATTTTTCTCTAAATCCTCATGATTTAGCTTACTTCCTACTATTTTAATATTGCTATTACTATCAGAGCTTTATTAAAGTATAAACTTAGATAAATCCAACTGTTTTGAAATCAATTCGAGTTTATCTTTCACATACTTGCCATCTATAACAAATTTTTCACCGTTCTTCTCAGTAGCAATAAAACTTATTTCATCTAAAAGTTTCTCCATGATAGTGTGGAGCCTTCTTGCACCTATATTTTCCACTTGCCTATTAACTGTAAACGCTATTTCAGCTATAGTTTCGATGCCATCATCGGTGAATTCAAGCATTACATTTTCTGTTTTCATTAAAGCTATGTACTGCTTCAACAAACTAGACTCAGGTTCCTTTAATATTCTTATTAAGTCCTCTTGAGTAAGTGCCTTAAGCTCTACTCTGATAGGTAATCTACCCTGCAATTCTGGCAAAAGGTCAGACGGTTTAGATAAATGAAAAGCACCAGATGCAATAAATAATATATGGTCTGTCTTCACATGGCCATACTTAGTTGAAACGGTTGTTCCTTCAAGCAGTGGCAATAAATCGCGTTGTACTCCTTCTCTATTTACCTCACCTTTTACTTCTGTACGTGCTGCAATTTTATCTATTTCATCCAAAAATACTATGCCTTCATTGCTAACAAGATCAATCGCTTCTTTGATTATCTTGTCTTCATCCATTAACTTCTCACTTTCTTCGTTAATCAATATTTCTCGAGCTTCTTTTACCTTAACTGTAATAGTTTTTGTTTTTTTGCCCCCATTAAACATTTTGCCCACTAGCTCTGTGACGTTCACCACGCCAACTTGCCCACCTGGCATGCCTGGTATATCAAAAGCTGGTAGCACACTCTTACTTTCTCTGACGTTAATGGAAACTTCCCCATCTTCAAACTCCTTATTTCTCAGTTTTTCTCTGAAAACCCTTTTACTCTCTTCGGTTGCATCTTCACCAACCATAGAATTAACTATTATCCTCTCAGCTAAATTCAAAGCTTTTTTAGCTAAAGCTTTGCGAGCTTTCTCTTTAACTAAAACTGTTGCTGCATCAACTAAATCACGTATTATCGAGTCAACATCACGCCCGACATATCCTATTTCGGTGAATTTCGTTGCTTCAACTTTTATGAACGGCGCACCTGCAAGCTTTGCTAAGCGGCGAGCTATTTCTGTTTTACCAATCCCTGTATGACCAATCATCAGTATATTTTTAGGTATGATTTCATCACGTAAAGGAAGAGGAACTTTATTGCGACGCCAACGATTCCTGAGTGCAATAGCGACAGCACGCTTTGCGTCATTCTGTCCAATTATGAACCTATCCAACTCCTTAACTATCTTTTGTGGCGGCAGATCGTCCAATAAGACTTGTGTACTGTTATTAACTTGAGCATTGTTGTTATTTGAATCACAGCCATTTTTAGTGTCTTCACAGAGGTCATTTTTCTCATTGTAGGTATCACTACCATAAAACTGCCCTTCTGAAAGCCTCACAGGCTGATTGGAGAAGCTAGTGCATAAAATTTTTTGTTCAGAAGACATACTATCCCTCTATCTTTTCAATAACTACATTATGATTTGTATAAACACATATATCAGCTGCTATTTTCATAGCTCTTTTCGCTATCTCCTCTATTGATATTCCTTTTACATCAATTAAAGCTCTTGCTGCGGATAGAGCGAAATTTCCTCCAGAACCAATAGCTGCGACCCCATCTTCAGGTTCAAGAACATCACCTGTTCCTGTAATCACTAACGAAATAGATTTATCTGCAACAATCATCATAGCTTCCAATTTTCTCAAGTATTTATCCATTCTCCAATCTTTTGCAAGTTCAACACATGCTCTCATTAATTGTCCTGGGTGCCTATCAAGTTTAGATTCCAGTCTTTCAAAGAGAGTAAATGCATCGGCTGTTGCCCCTGCAAAACCAGCAATTACAGAATCACCAGAAAGGCGCCTGACTTTTTTTGCTCCGGATTTTATAACAGTGTGGCCCAGTGAAACCTGTCCATCACCTATTACTACTACACTTTTGTCTCTTCTAATTGACAGTATCGTAGTTCCATACATTTTACTGCTATCATGTTGAATCATTTTTCTATCACTTCAAATGGCAATTTCATTATACTTTAATCTTTAATCAAATGTGCTAGATATGTTTAATTATAGCGCATAATATAATACTTTCCTTATAACATTAAAAGCGCAGATGCAAAATATAATTCATCCAAAATTAAAAAAAAGTTTAAATAGTTGGTTTGAGGAGAAGTTTGATGGCCTCACATTGCCGTTTTATAGCTCCATAGACCTAAGAAACTCCGGTTACAAAATCGCCCCTATAGACGCTAATTTATTTCCTGCAGGGTTCAACAACCTAAGTGAGGTATCAAAAGCAATAGCAGCAGAGCTAATGAAGGGCTACTTTAAAGAAAAACAACATAAAAAAATTCTCATAATACCGGAGAACTACACGCGAAATAAAATGTATATAGAGAACGTATTTGCCATAGAAAAAATACTCCAACTCGCAGGTTTTGAGACTAGAATGGGCCTATTTCACAACGAAGCATACAATTTCATAGAACCATATGAAACTGTCGTGAAGGAAAACTCCCTCCTGAAGACAACTTCAGGATTTGTGCCTGACGTTGTTGTACTGAACCGGGATATGACAAGCCACATTCCAGACACGCTAGAAAATGTAAAACAAGAGATAGTGCCAAGCCCATTATATGGTTGGCACAGCAGGCAGAAATTTCAATATTTTGAAATCTATCAAAAACTAGCGTCCGAACTTCGTAGCGAATTTCAAATAGACCCGTGGCTTATTTCTGCACCTACAGCAAGTTGTAGTAGTATTAATTTCAATGACGATTCATCGCTAGAAACGGTGGCAGCTAAAGTTGATCAAGTGCTGTCCTTAGTGCAAAAAAAATATGAAGAATATAAAATAGAAACCCAACCTTATGTTTTCATCAAGGCAAGCAATGGAACATACGGAATGGGCATTATAACAGCAACAAGTGGAGAGGAAGTACTAAGCCTCAATAAAAAAAAGCGCAATAAAATGAAAAAGATAAAAGAAGGAACAGAAGTAAGCAGCGTTATTATACAAGAAGGTGTGCCAACCATCGATGTATTTGAACATAGTCCTGCAGAACCGCTGATATATTATATAGGAAATACGCCAACGTGCTATTTGTACCGGTGCAACAGTAGAAAAGATATATATTCTAGCTTAAATTCCACTGACTGTAAATTCCATGATGTCAGCCAAGTTGTGGAAAATAAAGCTCTATTGCTTTGGAATATGGTTAGTAAATTAGCGGTGCTAGCATTGGCAGTAGAAATGAAGTCTTTTCACATCTAATTTCTTACTTCTAAACGTAGCCATTGGCTAGACTTCTTGCATAACAAACCAGCCTGTGGCATGTCATAAAGCGAAAAATTTACTTGACAACCCTCGCTGTTACCCTTTTAACGCTAACTATGGATTAGAAAGAGAGTAGAGAGAAATAGGGTAAACTCCAGTATCTTAGCAACAATAGGAGGTTACCCAATGCATAAGAATATAACAGAGTTATTCTGTTTTGTAGAT
>NZ_WQMP01000098.1:0-3868 GCF_013366855.1 Wolbachia endosymbiont of Madathamugadia hiepei | reverse complement strand
GGATCCGGCTTTCGTCCTGTTGAATGGTTACCATGATCTTTCCAATTGCTAAACAGACAATGGCTCAAACATCCCATGCAATTGATCTGATCTTGTCTTATCTCCGCAAATTTGTCTGGCGTTACAAAAATCACAGTTGTATCTGGAGTTTTCATTGCTTCTGTATATCCTGCCCTAGTCCACGTGTTTGCCAGTTCTTTATCTTTTGCAGTGAGGTAAATCTTTCTACCTCTTGCGCCAATTGCAAATTCACTATTGAATTCTTCGCTGGCACTCTCTGAAAATTTTATTTGACGTGAGTTCCGTTTCTGTAACTCACGTATGAAGTTATTTTGCACTGCAGATGAATAAAACCCCGTTGGACTGAATTTATTCAAAAATACGTCACCTTCTTCTAAAGTGAGTAGCTTCTTTTTCCACTCCGTGGAAATTGGACTTTCCTCCGTCAAAAGTGGACGAGTGCCAAACTGAAGAGCTATTGGTCCAATTTGTGGATTGTCAAACCAACGTTCCCAATCTTTTAAGTGCCACACTCCCCCCGCCATAACAATTGGCGTTTCCGAAAGACCGATCTCGTTCATGAAAGATCTAAGCTCTACAACCCTCTCAAATGGAGCTTGTGGAAGTTCTGGGTCTTCACTATTACTGAGTCCGTTATGTCCTCCAGCAAGCCATGGATCTTCATACACTACTCCACCAAGCAAAAAAGAGGATACTTTTTGGTAAGCGCGCTTCCACAATGCTTTAAAAGCGCGTACTGATGAAATAATAGGGTAATAATAAACCTGATATTTGGCTGCAATTTCCCCGAGCCTATAAGGCATGCCAGCACCGCAGGTAATACCATGAACTAAGCCTTTTGCCTTTTCTAATATACCATGAAGTACACGTTCTGCTGCCCCCATCTCCCAAAGCACATTCATATGTACTCTTCCATGGCTTTGTGATATTTCATTCGCTATTCTTGCCTGACTAACCCCAGCCTCGATGCTGTACTTAATCAATTCCTCATGTTTTTCATTTCTTGTTTTGCCTTTGTAAATCAGTGGTACTAACTCACCGTTATCATCAATAAGCTTAGCATTTGCACCAGAAAATGTACCCACAGCATCTGCTGCAGCAAATGCTCCACTTGATCTTCCATCACTAATCGCAATGCCTTTGCCGCCCTCGATAATTGGCCACACTTCCTTTCCTGAAATCATTATTTTTTTTATCTTATTTTTCAAAACTTCCTCATAATCTTTCACTCTATTTTACTTAATTACTAAAAAAATAATAGCTGTTTATTTTCTCTTGACATCGTCAGAGCCTCCACAACCAAAATTGGTTTTAAATAGACATGTAAACAAAGAGCAGCTACTATAGATATAGCTATGTGTTTTTGCTTATGATTATAGGTTTAGCAGGTGGGGTTGGAGTAGGAAAGAGCTTTGTAGCCAATTGTTTTGAAGAATTTGGTGCTGCTGTGTTTGACGCTGATTCTGTTGTACATCAGCTTTATAAAGTAGATAAGAACATAATGAGTTACACAAAAGAAAATTTTCCCGGAGTAGTAGTAAATGGTGAAATAGACAAGGAGGTATTGTTTAAATATTTCTTAGTCCATGATAAAAATTGGATGCAATTTCAATCTTTAGTTCACTCCGCTGTGCGAAATGAGCTAGAAATTTTCATTGCTCAGGAAAAAAAGACCGATAGAAAACTTCTAGTTCTAGACATTCCACTCTTGCTGGAAACGAGATTTCGTTTATATTGCCACTTTATCATTTTCGTCCATGCAGATAGCGCTGTGCAAGCTCAAAGACTCAATGAACGTAATATAGATAAAGAAAAGCTGGATCGGATTTCCAATATCCAGCTACCCATTGCAGAAAAAAGGCTGATGAGTGACTTTACCATCGACAACAGTGCAAGTAAAGAACACGTCCTTTCTCAAATAAAAGATATAGTAGATTCGTTAAACCTCAGCAGTTGATTTCAACTTACAATTTGCCCTTACTAAATTACTTCGAATTTTGGTTGTATTATTTGTGGATTTCACTAATGAAATTTCAAACCTTGAGCCTGCGTTTAAAAATGACTCAATTGACCTGCCAAAAAAGTCATACCTCCACCCTTTAAATAGTTTATCTGTCTGCCCAGATATTGACCCAGCCAATTCATCTTTTGACGAAACCAATTTTCTTGATATGCTGTTTTCCTTACATTCGCTCTCTAGAACAATCAAGAGTATATCAAGCACAGATCTATCATAACTGCTTGACGGAGTATAATCTTGCTGCATAAAGTCTTTCTCATTCTCATTGAAAATATCTATGAATTCTAATAGATCTTCCTCCTTTATATTTTTCGTGTTCTTTCTGAGATCTTCTAAAATCTCATCAACACGCTCCACGTTTTTTTCAATAAAGCCAGCTATTACAGCATTATTAACTATTTTATTACGATTCACATTATAGCGCTGTGCTAAGGTTTCTTGCCACTCACTAACTGCTTTAACAGTTAATATCAATCTTGGATTTGCCTCGTAATTAAATTTAATCCTCCTCCATGCATCTTTTGGACTACGCAAATACTTATTTATATCAACCACTGCTTCCATCTCTTGCTGAAACCAGCCTATTCTACTCTTTTCTTCAAGTTTATTGCGCAATATCTGGTGTAGGTCATATAGATGCACCACATCGCTTATTGCATAGTCTAATTGATCCTCAGAAAGTGGACGCTTTAACCAGTCTGAATTTTTAGCTTTAATTTTATCTAATACCACCCCTTGATATTGCTCCACTACTTTTGAGTAACCAATGAAGTCATGATAATAATGACAAAACATAGTAGCAACTTGGGTATCAAAAATGGGAGTGGGAATGCATTTGAATACGGTGAATAAAGATTCTATGTCCTGCCGACAGCTATGAAACACCTTAATTATCTTGCGATTTAGCATTATTTTTTTAATAAGTGATAAATCAATTTCTGGCACTAGTGCATCTACAACAAAACTCTTACTTCCGTAAGAAATTTGAATTAACGACAATTTTGGATAATAGGTTAAATTGTTTCTAAGAAACTCCGTGTCAACTGCTATAAATTTTGGCTTTTTTGCTGTCAACTCCTCACATGTGTCTCCCAGATCTGACGTTGTACTAATTAGCATATATTTTTTACTCAGTAGCCATATTTTAACATTTATATTAAATTTTGCAATTAATAGATCTTTTGCATAATCAATTTATGCAGGAATACATGCCTTTCACAAATAGCAGTTTAGACTTTTCAAAAAGTCAAAATTCCATATAATTTTAGCATGGCTGATATAGCTTATAGAAGAGGCTGCAAAAGATTCATTACATATGTACAGTTTTCTAAAGAAACGAGCAATCTTGCTTTTGTGTAGGCTTCTATTTAGATTTTATGTTATCCGTACGATAAAGCTGAAGCTATCAACGTATAAAAAACATTATGAACTTTGTAAAAGAAAAAAACACTCCTGTGATGGAGCAATATTTAAACCTGAAAGCTCAATATAAGGATCATCTGTTGTTCTATAGACTGGGAGATTTCTATGAGTTGTTTTTCGATGATGCCGTTAAAGCTGCAAAGCTGCTGAATATAGTACTCACTAAGAGGGGTAATTCATGCGGGCAAGACATACCAATGTGTGGAGTGCCAGCACACAGTAGTGAATCTTACCTGCACAAGCTAATAGATTTAGGGTTCAAAGTAGCAATCTGCGATCAATTAGAAACTGCTGATGAAGCAAAAAGGAGGGGCTATAAATCCATAGTAAAGCGCGATGTAGTGCGAATTTTAACTCCAGGCACAATTATCGAAGATTCGCTGCTGGAGGATAAAAACAATAATT
>NZ_WQMP01000097.1:0-3906 GCF_013366855.1 Wolbachia endosymbiont of Madathamugadia hiepei | reverse complement strand
ATTATCATTGATCAGGATGGGAGGATGAGTCTAGATTCAGTTTGTGATAACAATAGATCCCAGTGTCAAGGCACTGGGATGACAAGTGGTGTACTAAATGGACTAAAGGTTAAAGAAGCAAGAAAGAGAATAGTTGAAATCCTGAGTGAAAAAGGACTTTTGATAGAAAGCACTAGCATTTCTCATTCTGTTAAGTGTGCAGAAAGATCTGGTGCACCACTTGAAATATTGCCTACTTATCAATGGTTTATCAAGATTTTAGAGGAAAAAGCTAAAGTGTTAGATAAAGTGAGAGAATGCAATTGGCATCCAGCTACTATGCGTAAACGCATGGAGGTGTGGATAGAAGGGCTAAATTGGGGCTGGTGCATCTCAAGGCAGCGTTATTTTGGTGTGCCATTTCCAGTGTGGTATTCAAAACGTAAAGGAGAAGAAGGCAAAATCATTCTAGCTGAAGCGAAGGATCTGCCTATAGATCCACTCAAGGATTTGCCAAAAGGGTATAGTAAGGAAGAAGTTATCTCAGATCAAGATGTGATGGACACTTGGGCTACGAGTGCGATCACTCCTCAGCTAAGTGCACTGGCAGTAAACAACGAGTTTCACTTACCGAATCATCGCTATGACAAGATATTTCCTGCAGATCTGCGTAGCCAAAGCCATGAGATAATAAGAACTTGGGCTTTTTATACAATTTTGAAGGCACATTGCCATGCAAACTCCCTGCCATGGAAAAATATCATGATCAGTGGTTGGTGTTTAGCTGATGATAAAAAAAAGATGAGTAAATCAAAAGATAACATCATCACTCCTCATGTAATACTTGAGACCTATGGGGCTGATGTAGTACGCTACTGGGCAGCAAACTCAAGGCTTGGAGTTGATACAGTTTACTCTGAAAATATATTCAGAATTGGTAAGCGCCTCGTTACAAAACTTTGGAATGCCAGCAAGTTCGTTTCCATGTTCATGGAAAAGCACCAAACAGTAAGCATAAATTCCATCAGTGAGACAATGGATAAATGGATATTGTCCAAGTTATACAAAGTGATAGATAGAGCAACGAACAACCTGTTGCAATTTGAATACTGCGAAGCTTTGGGGACAATAGAGGAATTTTTCTGGAAAGATTTTTGTGATAACTATTTAGAGCTGGTGAAAAAACGTGCGTATGGGGATGGAATAAACAGTGAAGCAAACTTGAGTGCTAAACAAAGTTTGGCATATGTATTAAACGTTATTTTGCGGTTATTTGCACCTTTTCTGCCGTACATTACAGAAGAGATATACCACCAGTTGTATAGTTACAATTCTGTACATAATCAAAGCAATTGGTCAAGTAAAGAAGAACTTATCTATGATAAGCATTCTGAAGAAATGGGAGACAATTCTGTGCAGATATTGAATCTCGTGAGGAAAATAAAGACAGATAATAATGTATCAGTTAAGCATTTGATAAAAAAATTGACGATAAAAGCGAACGTACGAGAGGATAGGTTGAATCAATCCGCGCAAGATGATTTGCAAACGGTTTGCAATGCTGAAGTAATGCAGTGGGGTGAGGATATAACAGGATTTACAGCTGAAAATGGAAAATTTACTGTAGGTGCAGATTTATATTGACTATCATGCAAAATTAACTTGACTTCCTTTAATGTTAGTGCTACCGTAACTATTATTGTGTAGTGAGGAGGTGATAGTGGGGGATTTATATAATAGAGCTAACACGCCGTATCTTATAGCTGATACTTTTGCTACTCTTACATTAATTTCATCCTTAGTGCTTGCTATAACTTCTCAAGTACCTCTCCCTCTAATTCTTGCTTTGGCTACATTATCTGTATCTGTTTTGGTGATTGCACTTTCATGTAAAGCAACTAATAATAAGAAAGCAGAGGTTGAAAAAAATAAATTTGCTAAAAAGGAGCAAGAGTTGGAAAACGAAATAACTCTGTGGAAAAAAGCTAAAGAAGCTGCTAACAAACAAGTGGGGGTATTAAACAATCAACTGAACTGGAAAAATAAAGAACTAACCGACATAAAACAACAATTGGAGGGTAAATGCAATGAAATTTTTGGATTCACACAAAAGAAAGAGCTATTAGAAATACAGTTAGAAGAAATAGAAAAAAAACTTGAGAAATTAGAAAATCAATCACATGAATTCATTCAAGAAAAGCAAGTTTTAGAAAGCGAAATTGAAGGGGCAAATGAGAAAATAGATCAGTTAAAGAAAAAACTAGACGTTACACAACAAAAATTAGACCGAAAAGTTCAAGAACTAGCTACCAAAACACAAAAATTAAAAGATAAAATGAAAGAGTTAGATAATATAGAACAACAACTGAACAAAACGACCATAGAAAAAGAAGCTGCAGACAAGCAGATAGAGAAATTAGACAATCAACTAATGAGAGAAAAGCAAGATTCAGATGAGAAAGTAAAAAAGTTGAATAAAAGAGTAATAACGGTAGATAAATTGGAAGAGGAAAAAGAAGAATTGTTGGCAGAACTGGAGGAACTAAAATTTACAAATAGAAAAATCACAGAAGAAAATAAGAATTTATCTAAAAAGTTAATCGATTTAAGTAGTTATGTTCATGATCAATCTTTTGAATTGACAAGGATAGAGGAAGATTATGATGATCAGATAACAATATTAAAAGATTCACTCTTGAACAAATCTTCTGAAAGGAGAAAATCTGAAGAAGCTTTGTTGCAACAGATAAAGAGTGAGGAGTTTTTTGTACAAGAAGCAATAGAATATATAGTAAATGAAATAATGGAATTAATAAAACATAAAGTAGCTGGAGGTCATAATGAAACACAGGTAGCAAAAGTAACTCAAGAGGTGAAATCACACTTGGAGGAAAGAACTTTCCAGCATTTTTCACACCGAGAAGATAAATCATCGGATCTTTTTTGCACAGAAGATGGTGCTTCACCATCTTTCAATAAAGAAGGTTCCTTGTTTTCCTCTACTCCCAAAAGAGCTTATATGCGCAACCAATCCAGCAATATACGTGATTAGACCTAAAAAAGCCACTTTCTGCTGGCAGGATTTACAACAGAAAATGGAAAATTTACTGTAGGTGCAGAGTTATAATAAGCATTTTCTTCAGCAAGTAAGGGAATTTTAACAAGAATACACAACCATTATTGCCTTTTTATGGGAAAAATAATGAGTAACTTGTTTAAAAAAGCCAATGTGCCTTATCTTGTAGCCAGTTCTTTAGCTACTCTTACGTTAATTTCATCTTTAGTGCTTGCTGTAACTTCTCAAGTACCTTTCCCTCTAATTCTTGCTTTAGCTACGTTGTCTGTTTTGGTGATTGCACTTTCGTGTAGAGCAATTAGTAGTAATAAGAGAATGGAGATTGAGAGAAGTAAATTTGCTGAAAAAGAGCGAAGGTTAGAAAATAAAATATCTTTAGAAAAAGAAGCTGGAGAAGCTGCAAATAAAAAGGTAGGGGAGTTAAAGGAACGATTAAATGAATTAATGAAAGAGAAGCAAGGTTTAGACAAAAAAGCAAGAGGATTAGATGAGAAGGTAGTTCGGTTAGAAGCTGAAAAAGATAATCTTTCTGAAGAAAAAGAATCTTTGGAGCAAAAGTTAGAAGGTAAAACGAATCGTATAGCCGAATTGTGCAGAATGGTAAACGAATTTCAAAAAATAATAAATGCGCCTTATAAACAGGAAAAGAAATCACACCGTAAACAACAAATAAAAGAGTTGCGTTATAGACAAATGAAGAAGTTACACTATGCACAAATGAAGAAATCATTGCACCTTAAAATCTCACGTTTATGTAAACAGCAACTAGTCTCTGTGAACAAAATTTTAGAGAAGCCATATGAGAGAACCAACGAAGTTTAAAAAACCCATAAAAACCTCAGCAGTCTTGT
>NZ_WQMP01000096.1:0-3913 GCF_013366855.1 Wolbachia endosymbiont of Madathamugadia hiepei | reverse complement strand
AAATTCATTTGACTTAAACTGCTTATTGTATAAAATTGTAAATAACGTATGAATAAAGGTTAACATGGCAGTTAAAATAAGGTTGGCAAGGTTTGGTAAAAAGAAACGCCCTTTTTACAGGATAGTCGTAGCTAATTCGCTGGCACCAAGAGATGGACGTTTTATTGAGAGAATAGGGCAGTATGACCCGATGCTACCAAAAGACAACAAAAATCGTGTTGTGGTAAAAGTTGATAGATTAGAACATTGGTTAAATGTGGGTGCACAACCAACCAAGAGAGTGCTATGGTTCATTGAAAAAGGCATGATCACTTTAGAAACAAAAAAGAAGAAGAGAGAAGCAAAAAAAACAGAGGGAAAGAAAGTAGCAACACAGAAAGTGAAAGAACAAGAGGCATAAGTCTCTTTAATGTTGAACACTGGTTTAATAAATAACGGTAAATTAGATGATATTATATCTTCTGATTTATCAGCTATGAAAGATTTTATCTTCAGAAACGTTGATGATGAAAACATCAAACTTGCTGCTGATATTATATCTTATCTTGTTGGGTCAGGTGGAAAAAAAATAAGGCCTAAATTCGTCTTCATCTTATGCAAAATGCTGAACTACTCTGGGGAGGACAGAGTTAGAGTTGCTGCATCGGTAGAACTTATACACAATGCTACTTTACTTCACGATGACGTGCTCGATGAAAGTGAAGTACGCCATGGAGTTAAAACAGCAAATAAAATCTGGGGAAATAAATCGAGCATTTTAATTGGCGACCTATTATTGACTCTAGCATTTAGATGGCTTATAGAATGTGAAAATTTAAATGTTCTCTCTATTTTATCTAGAGCGTCACATTTGCTGGTAAAAGGTGAAATAAAACAGATGACGACATGCTTTAACCCTCACACTACTCGGAAAAATTATTTCGATATGATTGGAGAAAAAACAGCGTCTTTATTTTCTGCGTGTTGTGAAGCTGCATCTGTGATATCTGGTGCCACAAGTAATGAAACAGAAAGGCTAAAGAATTTTGGTTTTAATTTTGGCATGGCATTCCAAATCATTGATGACATGCTCGATTATACTGCTGATCAAAGCACTTCTGGAAAGCAAGTTGGAAAAGACTTTTTTGAGGGCAAAGTAACTTTACCTGCTATTATAGCATACGGAAAAGGCAGCCTAGCAGAACAACAATTTTGGGAAAAATGTTTTTCTTCGGCTGAGCGCAATTTTGACCAGGCGCTGCACTATATTAGTCACCACAATGCCATCGAGCTTTCTATAAAAAATGCAAGGCACTATATTAACATGGCGCTAAATGATATTAGCACTTTTTCTGATTCTCCTTATAAAACTGCTTTGATTGACTTTTTGAATACAAGTATAGAAAGACAAGTTTAGCTAGTTCTTGATATTTTCAGATTAGTTGCTATATATTTATTAGGTTCTTAAGGTTAATGATATGTCAGATAGTAGCAAAGAAAGAAAGAAGAAGTTTACCGATATGGTAAATAAACAAAAAAGCGAAGACCAACAAGATAGTAGCAAACACACTGATGATTTTGACGAAAATCTCAACGTGTTGAAAGAGCGTGCAGCTCAACTTGAAGCTCATTTACGTCGTGCTGTTGCAGGTAATGAAAACGTCAAACGTATAATGCAAAAGCAAATCAGCGATGCAAGTGATTATGCAGTTACACAATTTGCACGTGATATGATCGACTCGTGCGACAATTTAAAAAGAGTGATGGAAAATTTAAAAGATGGCGATCCTGTTCATGAAGGAATCAAAGTAGCTCATCAAAAAATTATGAATGATCTGAAAAAACACGGGATAGAAGAAATAGACCCAATGGGAGAGCCTTTTAATAGTAATTTACACCAAGCCGTTGTGGAAAGAGAGAACAATGAAAAAGAAGTTGGTACTATCGTGGAAGTCTTACAAACCGGTTATACTATCAAAAGTAGGTTGCTTCGTCCTGCAATGGTTGTCATTTCCAAGAAATCTGATGAAAATGCATAAATATCAAAGGTTGGACTTTCCTTATAACTATTATTTAAGTAGAAAATCAATAGCTCAGTTTAGTGTCATTCCAGCGCGTGACGCTGGAATCGAGAAAAAGAAAATGGATGTCGGAGCACGCAACTGTGCGAACACTTGTTCCAAAAACAGTGTGTTAAATGTTATAGCGGATTTTTCCTCAAACACAAAGGGGTCATTCCAGTGCTTGACACTGGAATCCAGTCCGCACGTAATCACATTAAAAACGTTGTGTCTTAACATAAAACAGCTATTTTTATGCTCATCAACTTAGTAAAATTCCTGGATCCCAGTGTCAGCTACTTGGATGACACCCTCAGGCTCAAAATCACAATGTTCGTACGGTTGTGTGTCGGGGCACTAGAATGACATCTGGTTGTTATAATAACGAAGAGGAGAAACGCATCACAGAATACTCGAGTGCGTTTGAAAAGCAGAGCAAAACTACCATTGGAAATCAAGCTTTGAAAGATTCCATTGTCTTTTCAGGCATTCAGCCAAGTGGCATATTGCACTTAGGTAATTATCTTGGTGCAATTAAGCAGTGGGTAGACTTACAGAATAAATATGAGTCTCTTTCCTGTATTGTTGACTTGCATGCAATCACAGCCAATAAACTCGCTGCAAGTGAATTAAAGAGCAATATTCTTAAAACAGCAGCAGCTTACATTGCGTGCGGAATAGATCCAGAAAAGTCCATTATTTTTAATCAATCCACAGTTAGCGGTCATGCAGAACTCGGTTGGCTACTTGGGTGCTATACACCAGTTGGTTGGCTCAGTCGCATGACTCAATTCAAAGATAAAGCCGGTAGCGATAAACAAAGAGCCTCTCTTGGATTATATAGTTACCCAGTGCTTATGGCTGCAGATATACTGCTATATAAAACTAAATATGTTCCTGTTGGTGATGATCAAAAGCAGCATTTGGAGCTCACACGGGATGTCGCACTCACTTTCAACAATCACTATAAACTAAATTATTTCGTTGTACCTGAAATCCTAGTTTTGGACCACGCATCAAGAATAATGAGCTTAAGAGATGGCACAAGCAAAATGAGTAAATCTGATCCTTCAGAACACTCACGCATTAGTCTTGACGACACAGATGATTTCATTGCTAAAAAAATAGAAAAAGCGAAGACAGACTCAATGCTAGGCTTTGATTTTCCTACTTTAAAGTGCCGTCCGGAAGTAAGTAACTTGATAAACATTTATTCAGTGCTGAGTAGCTTGGATGTAGAAAGAGTATGCGAAGAGATGAATAAGCACGATATGAGGCACTTTAAAAAAGAGTTGGCTGATTTAATTATCAGTGTTTTATCACCTGTACGTGAGAAAATGAGAGACCTCTTAAAGGACCAGTCCCATTTACATGAAATGTTAAAGAAAGGTACAGAAAAAGCAGCAGAGATTGCAAACCACAACATAAAAGAAATAAAGGATATTATAGGGTTTATTCAATAGATTACAGCTATTTCTTCCCATGACTTTCAAATTGTGCAGCTATTTCCTTTACGCTAACATGCGTGAGAAGGGGCTTTTTACTAGCTGGAGGCTTGGGTCGGACTTTGCTGTTATGGGGTTCATTTCAGATCTTTCATTTCCCGCCAGAAATGAGTGAGATTGGGAAGCAGCTTTTGGTGAGTCTTTCTTCACACCGATATCTGCTTGTGCTACTGGAGTGGTTTTGCTTGCAGCAGCTTGATCTTGCTCAATTTTTTCTACCATTGACTTTACTCTGCCGTCCTTCTTGCTATTTACTTCTTCTTTCATAGCAACCACTTAAAACGCTAACTATGGATTAGAAAGAGAGTAGAGAGAGAAATAAGGTAAACTCCAGTATTTTAGCAACAATAGGAGGTTACCCAATGCATA
>NZ_WQMP01000095.1:0-3924 GCF_013366855.1 Wolbachia endosymbiont of Madathamugadia hiepei | reverse complement strand
TAATTTCTCTATTTGTAGCTAAGTTAAACTACCAGTTTTTGCTACATCTTTCCTTATTTTCTCATGATAAACTTTTTTCACAGAGACTAGAGAAAAGAGTCTATATAGAAAGTTTAACTACGAGAAAACATTAGAAGCAAAAAGAAAGGATAATCATAGAATTCAAGACATCTGTCTAGATATTCTGTGCGATGTGTTATTTTTAACTGGCGCTGCAGTTTCTATTGCTTTATTTAGCAATCCTGTAGCTCTTTTTGCTACTGCGCCTCTTATTACGTTTGGTTGTGTAGCGATGGTTGGCAACATAACTAACTCCATTTACCGCCAAGTTAAAGACTTTAAAAATCATCTTTCACAATTTTCAAAAGAGGAACAGAAAAAGCTGTACACAGAGATGAAAAAAGAAATAAACTCATCACGTCTTTATAAAGTTATAGCAAAAACTCTACCTGAAACGGTGGTATTAGCAAAACTGCATGCTGATAAGGAGAATAAAGAAAGGCAGAAAGAAGTTCAGCATTTAAAGGAAATGCTGAAAGAATGCAATCGCAAACTAACAGATAGTGATATAGCTGATAAAAATAGCGAAACCACTAAAATGAAAAAAGAAAAACACATTAAACGAAAAAGCTCCAATCCTAAAGTTCCAACACGCCTTTCTTTAGGTAAAAATGTGATTGAAGAAAGAGAAAAAGGGAGCGATACTTCACGGTTTCTCTAGTTTGCTATCTTAGCTGCTATTAACCTCACTGCCTCCACGTAGCACTGATGTTCCTCAGCTAGAATACGTTCTGAGAGGCTTTGAATGTTATCGTTTGGTAACACTGGCACAGCAGCTTGAGCGATTATTGCTCCAGCATCAACTTCAGGAGTGACATAATGTACGGTACAACCTGTGATTTTTACACCTGCTTTCAGAGCTTGCTCTTGAGCATTGAGACCCTTAAAAGATGGAAGTAAAGAGGGATGAATATTTATAACCTTGTCGTGCCATTTACTCAGAAAGTCAGCTTTTAGAATTCTCATAAACCCTGCAAGGCAAACCAGATCAACCTTATGTTGAACGAGTATTTCGTGAATTTTATTAGCATCAAGTGGTTTATTTTCAACAACAAATTCTGAGATTCCTGCTTGCTTTGCTATTTTCAGGCCAGTAGCTTCACCATTATCTGTGATAACGCACACAACTTCTGCAGGAAAATTGCGATCTTGACATGCTTTTATCAATGACTGCATGTTTGACCCCCTACCTGAAATGAGTATTCCGAGCTTTATTTTTTTCATTATAGCACAGTTAGTTTAGTGTGAGATTCAATATTAACAAAACAGCTCAAAAGGAAAACCTATTTTATAGTGAAAAGGGTGCGTACAGCTTTTCCGTTATAAGTGGACCTTCTAATTTTAGATTTCGCTGGACAACATTCAGCTGAAATTAGCTCTGATGTTGAAGCATCTGGGTAAGTATATCAATATAGGTATACATTTTTGTAATCGTGTTATTATTTATTTAACAAAGTATTAGTATAATCTATTCACTGGATTAAACGGAGAAAATTTAATGAGCAAATTACCACACAATGCAAAAATAAGTAAATCTCAGGTTACTCAGTGGGAAGTAATAAAAAATTGTGAATATGCTGATAATTGCCTGTCAAAAATAGTAAATCTATACGTCATTAAAATGGCTCGGCTGTCAGATTTTTATGCGAGTGATGAACCTGAAATCAACACCATCCTGGTAAGAATAAGTGTGACAAGTGAAAATGTATTTTTAAGTAAGGCTGCTGCTATTGAAATTATGGAAGATATTTTTCCACATAAGTTCAACAGTAAGAAGAAAAACAACATATCAAGGTTAGAAGATTTATACAATTATTTATGCTCTGTTGTTGGCAATAGCCTTCCAAAAGAAATGCTTGAAAGCCTAGTAAGAGAATATAAGGATGCTGTTAACTTATTTAAGGCAATTACCTGATTGAACGTAGCGTTTTCAAGACTCTATTCTCTATTTCGGAAACGCCGCTTTCAAGACTTTTATCTATCAAATATATGGTAGACAGGTAAGTTTGCCGTTTTCTTACAACATTGATAGTTAAAGTGCCAGGAGTGATCGTGACTGAATTTGCAAACAATGTGATGCTTTCGTCGTTATGTCCTTTACACTTCTTTAGGATGGTGATTGGCTCAAGTTTAAGCTCGGCCTGTAGCACTTTTTTTGTTACATAAATACTCGATAGAATGACTTGGTATATCAACCACGGTATATAACTTACCAGCAACTTACAAAATGACAATCTACTCCTACCATTTAGGATTTGACTAAAGGTACTTTCAGCATCTATCAATCGTTTAAAGATAAACAATGTGAATATAGAGGAAAATACCCCACAAAAAACAAAAAACGGCTCAAAATAACCAGACAATACAATCCATAGGAAAAACAGTATTATAAAAGACAGAGAAAAAAACTTGATTTTTTGCCTAAGGTTCATGATCTGCAGTATAGCTTAAGTGATTTTTTAAGGAAAGATAATAATGTTCCTACCCCTATAAATTCATATTTAGTGTCTTGAGGAAATGTTCGATAAACTCTGTCAAATTGAGAGGTAGAGAATACTAAACTCTTGACTTTTTTGCCAAAATATGCAACAATTGAACTGGACAAGAGAAAATTATGGAACAAAAAAAACTTGCAGAAATACTTAAAGAAATAAATGCTCTCCCAGATTTGAGTGCGGGTAATGTAATCGAGCAAATAAAGATTAAGCTACAAGAAGACAAAGAAACATACGAAAAGTGGGGAAAGGAAGATGATATTAATTACCGTCTTACCACCGATTGTGACACGTTGTTAGATATCGCTGTTGAAAATGGATGTATAAAAATAGTAGAAGCCTTATTAGCCAAGGGAGCAAACGTTAACAGTGGTATTTACGCTCCTTTACATACTGCCATCATCATAAACAACAAAGAGATGGTAGAGATCCTGATAAAATACAAGGCAGATGTTAACTTAAAAAATAAGTATGATGGATTTACTCCCCTACATCTTGCTGTTGAAGGAGATCATCAGGAGATAGCAGAAATTCTAATTAAGCACAAGGCAAATGTTAATTTAAAAGATGATGATGGACTGACTCCTTTACATCTTGCTGCCAAAGAAGGCCACAAAGAAATGGTAGAAACTTTAATTAAATATAAGGCAAATATTAATTTAAGAGGTAGGAAGGGACGTTCTCCTTTACATTTTGCTGCCAAAGAAGGCGATACAGATATAGTAAAAATACTCATTAAAACAAGGCAGATGTTAACCTAAGAGATGAGAAGAAACGTTCTCCTTTACATCTTGCTGCTAAAAATGGCTATGTAGAGGTAGTAAAAGTCCTGCTAGAAAGCGGAGCAAATCCTTTATTAAAAGACTCGGATGGTAGAACGCCCAGGGGTCTTGCTAAAGATGAAGACATAATACAACTCCTCGAGCAAGCAGAAAAAAAACAACTTATAAAAAATGCAATTGTAAAAGGCATTGTTGTGGGTTTTGTAGTCGCAGCGATAGTTGCTACTGCACTCACATTTGCTACTACTTTATCTATACCAACAATGATTGGGCTAGTTGCAGGATCTGCGCTTATAGCAAGTGCTGTTGTTGGTGCTGGCATATATATGATGTCAAAGCCTAAAACTGAAGTGAAAGTAAATGAGAATGCAGAACAGGTTGCACCTGGGGATATGCCAAAATCACCTGTGTAATTCCGTCATTCCGTTGCTATAGCACTCTTTCTACCTATTCAAAGGGACCATCATTTCTCACCTTGATAAAAAGCCACGCTCTGCCTAGTCTCTGTGAAAAAAGTTTATCATGAGAAAATAAGGAAAGATGTAGCAAAAACTGGTAGTTTAACTTAGCTACAAATAGAGAAACTA
>NZ_WQMP01000094.1:0-3936 GCF_013366855.1 Wolbachia endosymbiont of Madathamugadia hiepei | reverse complement strand
TAAAAAAACGCCAATATTATAGGATAGATAGTAAATAACTAGCTACCGGGGTTTCTTTTGCTGTTTTTTCTGTTTAGTAAATTTTTTAAACGTTTGCAGCTAAGGTTAGTTGCATTAAAAAGCAGCTAAGTCGCATTCATCAAACGTTTAGAATAAAAAAAACGCCGATATTTCGACACAAAAGTAAATAATTAGCCGCCATGGGGCTTCTTTTGTCTTTTTTTCTCATTTGGAAATTTCTTAAATATTTATTATTAAAGTAGTATCCTGGATCCCATTGTCGAGCACTGGGATGACAAAAAAGGGGCTACTTGGATGCATCCTCTTGGCAGGCTCAAATCACAATGTTCGTGCAGTTGTGGCTTATATTTTTGTAATACTAATTACGTTGAACTCTCTCGAATAGCTCCCTTCGGTTGGAGTTATATTAAATACTAATTCTTTTCCATCTGAAGACAAAGTTCCATTATCTACCCTATAGTTATTCACATGACAACCGCTGCTGTCCTCTATTCTTTCTTCTATTTTTAAAGATTTGAGATCAAGGACAATATCTTTATGCATGTTCTCATTCGGACCTATATATTCATATAGGTTCTTAAATACCAAGTTCTCATGTTCATCACGTTCTACTATATATGTGCTAAGATCTGTAAGATCTGGACTATCCTTATTATATTCAGATACTACATAATAAGCACTATCCTCGAAAAATCCTGAATAGTCATCGGAAAAATTTATAAAGTCTGTCATAATATTCGCCTTTTGTTATTAAACTATTAATATGGTAACTGATATTCCTGTATAAGTCAAGTAAGTTAATTTATTAGTATTTTTGGCGATCAGGCTCCAGCCATCACACCACTTGGAGATTTCCCCCTTTGCTCAATTCTTTTACCTTTGGCTCGCTGATCATAGTCCGGACGATATTGGCTGCCATAGCAGCACAACCCAAAATGGAAAAAGTAATAGAAACAAAAGAAATAATAGGAGATTCAAAAGGTAATACAGGTATAATTCCCCCTATTAAAAATGAAGCGCTAGATGCAATATTAATATGGATCTCTGTTAGCTTTTCTTGTCCTGGGGTGTTTTCTACGCCAAGCTGATTATTAAGATTGCATTTTCGAAAGTGGTCAACATATGACCACATATTCAAATCGAGTGAAACTATACTCAGTACAATACTCAAAGCAGTAGAGTGCAAATTTAAGCTAGGAACATCAAAAACTAGTGTGCTATATACCCAATAAAAGAAGCAATGGATAGCGTGGTAACTAGGCGTTTTGAGTAAGTTCTTATTTTTTTCATATCGGCAAGTTCCTCTTTCTCACGACTCATAAACTTAAGCATAATTAATACATTATGGCATTAATTCGTTCAAAAAACAATATGTAAGTTAAGAGTGCCCGAGAGAAGACTTGAACTTCCACAACTGAAAAGTTACTAGCACCTGAAGCTAGCGCGTCTACCAATTCCGCCACCCGGGCTTTTTGTAGTTTACTATGTTAAAGTTAAATAATATACTTGAGCAATTTTTAGTTCAAAGGTAATGTCGGACAATTTAAACTTAGATCAAATATTTTTTGCTCAAAACAATGTTAATATTAATAACGTATATAAAATAGTCAACCATGCTTTGAGCAATAGCGACGGCGGTGAGCTATTTTTAGAGTTTTGTCAGTCAGAGTCTCTGGTTTTCGATGATAACATATTGAAACACATGGATTTGAATACCAGAAGGGGATTTGGCCTGAGGTCTTTTTGCGAGGACAGCACATCTTTTGTTTGTTCTTCTGAGATTAGCGAAAAAGAAATTAGTAACGCTGCTTCTATAGTTAAAAGCTCAGTGTCTTTGAACAAAACAAATTCAATAAGCTTAAGCAAAGAGACAAAAAACCTATATTCGAAAACTAACCCCATAAATGAAATAGATCTAAGCTCAAAAATTAAACTGCTCAACGAGGTTAATGAGTATGTAAGATCCAAAAATAACTGCGTGAAGCAAGTAAAAATAACTCTAAGTGGAGAATGGCAAGTCGTACAAATAATAAAAGGTGATCACAGATTAAGCGATATTAGGCCTTTAGTACGTTTTAATGTGCTGGTTATCGTAGAGAAAGATGGTCGCACCGAAAGAGGTTCTGCAGGACACGGTGGACGGGATTCTTATAGTAAGTTTATTTCTGGGAAAAAGTGGAAGGAAGTTGCAAACCAGGCTTTAGAACAGGCATTAGTAAATTTCGAAGCAGTTCCAACTCCGGCTGGGGAGATGACAGTTGTTCTAGGTTCGGGCTGGCCAGGAGTGTTGTTACATGAAGCTGTTGGTCATGGACTCGAAGGCGATTTTAATCGTAAAAGAGTCTCAGCATTTTCAAATTCTATTGGTAAACAAGTAGCAGCTAGTGGCATCACAGTAGCTGATGATGGAACTCTGCCTAATTTGCGTGGTTCTATTAGCATAGATGATGAAGGTACTCCTTCTGGTTATAATGTGTTGATAGAAGATGGGATTCTCAAGGGATATATGCAGGATCATATGAATGCTAAACTCATGGGTGTAAACCCAACTGGTAATGGTAGAAGGGAGAGTTATAAGGAAGTTACTATGCCGCGCATGACGAACACCTATATGTTGCCAGGGAAACATACACCAGAAGAGATAATATCTAGCGTAAAGAAAGGTCTATATGCAGTAAATTTTGGTGGCGGGCAGGTTGATATAACGTCAGGAAAATTTGTTTTTTCATCTTCAGAAGCTTATTTGATAGAAAATGGTAAAATTACACAGCCAGTCAAAGGAGCAACGCTAATTGGTGACGGGCCAACAGTGCTGAAAAAAGTATCCATGGTTGGCAATGACTTAAAGCTAGATCCCGGTATTGGTACATGTTCGAAAGATGGACAAAATGTGCCTGTTGGAGTTGGTCAACCAACACTCAAAGTTGATGCAATTACGGTAGGCGGAACTGAGTTATAAGTTGGTGGTATTGGCCTGGTAGTATCCATTCAGGGGAGAGGTTTAAGAAACGATAGATAAGAGGCTGTGGAAAGGATTTAGCTCCTTTTGTTTCCATGTTAAGTATAACGAAATTATCCGCTCGAGGAATATATTTCCTCGCTCCGATTGTGTAAAATATGAGTTTTTGCGGTAAATGCCGTATCTGCCGCTTGGCATGGTTGGTGGGAGTGTTAAATAAACCATACGCGTCAAGTTAAGAGATTGTGAGCAAATTTAGAGAAGTTAAGGTTGATACCCTAGTTTTTCTGTACTTGTCTTTTAATGAAAATTGTGACCAAGTTATAGTAAGTTTTTTAAGAAAAACTTTTAAACTATTAATTTTATTATTTAGTGCTAAAAATAACTCTCTAATTCGCCTTTTTAGCTCAATAAACGCCTTTGCTAAACTAGTTGAGCTCACTAAGCAGCCCGCTCAAGAACTAGCAGAAAGGCTATTCAAAAAAGCAATAGAGTGTGAAGAGGAGGATTTCTTATTATCTGTGGTTGCTGACCAATATGATATTGAAAATGCAGAAACAGTTGATTTCAAAGACGTTAAGTGGAGATGTTGATCATAAAGACGCCAAGTGAACTACGAAATCAAATTTTTAAGGAATGTTACTGAAGAAGATCTTCCAGCTTTATCGGTAAAAATAGAATCAAGAATAAAGAAAGCAATACAGGAACGTCTTACAGTAGATCCATTGAATCTTGGCGAGCCTTTACAACACAGCTTTAAGGGGTTTAGAAGACTAAGAGTTGGTGATTATGTATTCCGTAGACGCCAAAAAATACGAAGTAACCATAATCACACTGGGGCATAGAGATAACTTTTACAAGAAAGCTCTAGTCTCTGTGAACAAAATTTTAGAGAAGCCATATGAGAGAACCAACGAAGTTTAAAAAACCCATAAAAACCTCAGCAGTCTTGTCAA
>NZ_WQMP01000093.1:0-3938 GCF_013366855.1 Wolbachia endosymbiont of Madathamugadia hiepei | reverse complement strand
AAAAATCAAGAACTTTAGACGTGTTTTTTCTCGATTTGACAAGACTGCTGAGGTTTTTATGGGTTTTTTAAACTTCGTTGGTTCTCTCATACGGCTTCTCTAAAATTTTGTTCACAGAGACTAGGATCTACACTTTTTTCACTTAGATTCCAGCGTCACGCGCTGGAATGACAGGAGGGGCCACTTTCATGGTACCGTCATAGAGTGAAATGAGATCCCAGATGCTGTTTTTTAAACTTTGTCAATCTTTTTGAAACTTTAAATAACCTGCTATTATATATTTAAGCTGAAAATGATAAACGTGTACACTAACAGATCTAAGAAATACAAAATAGCAGCGCTAATAGTTGCGGCGGGAGTAGGCAGTAGATGCAGTAACGTGATTCCTAAGCAGTACATAAAACTGGCAGACAAACCTGTTTTATTTCATACAACCAAAAAACTTTTGATCAACCAATACATAGATTATGTAAGAGTAGTAATTAATAAAGATCATGAAGGTTTCTATGAGCCAGTGTTAGCTACTTGGATGACAGAAGGTGTAGGTGCTAAATTACTAAGTCCGATATACGGAGGAAAAAGTAGGCAAAATTCAGTTAAGTTGGGACTTGAAAGCTTACAAAAAATTAACCCAAATTTTGTTGTTATACACGATGCTTGCAGGCCCTTCGTATCAAATGCTTTGATGGATAGCTTAGTTCAGTCTATGATTCATGGTCAACATGCAGGAGTAGTGCCAGCAATAGAAGTTGAAGACACCATGTCATTGGCAAATGATAATTTCATCGAGTCCACGATCTCAAGAGAAAAACTCAGAGCTATACAAACTCCTCAGATTTTCAATTTCAAAGAATTGTTATTATGCCACCATTCAAGCAAAGAATTCACTGATGATTCGTCGCTAATGGTAGAGCACAAAAAACATGTTGTGATTATTAAAGGTGAGAAAAGCAATTTTAAGTTAACTACAAAAGAAGATATTAATATGGCAAAGCTCCTTCTTGAAGAACCCAAATATCGTGTTGGCGCTGGTTATGACATACACAAGTTCGTTAAAGCTCAAAATAAGGCTGAAAACTTTATAAAAATTTGCGGTGTGGAAATCGAGCACAACATGGCAATAGAAGCACATTCCGATGGTGATGTTGTAATACATGCGGTTGTTGACGCAATACTGGGAGCACTGGGATATGGCGACATAGGAGAGCATTTCCCCCCTAGTTCCGCTGAGTGGAAAGATTGTGATTCGTCTTGCTTCCTGAGCTTTGCTACTACAAAAGCAAAAGAAAAAGGGTACCGTGTATCTAATTTAGATATTACTATAGTTTGTGAGGAGCCTAAAATATCGCCTTATAAAGCGGAAATGAAGAAATCTATATCAAGGACATTAGAGATTGATGGCGAGTTTGTGAATATCAAAGCAACCACTACAGAAAAATTAGGTTCTATTGGCAGAAATGAAGGAATAGCGGCACATGCCTCTGTATTACTTACAAGCGTCACTCACACAACTGTATGAACATTGTGCTACTAGAAGGGTGTCATGCAAGCAGCTGAAGCTGGCATCCAGGAATTTTATTAAGTTGGTGAGTATAAAAGTTATATTAAAATACAACGTTTTTGATAATTATGGAAAGGCTGGATCCCAGTGTCGGAGCACTGGGATGACACCGTCTGTTACGCAAATTACCTACTAATTGCAATGTTCGTACAGCTCTGCGTCACTCGCTGGGGATCATAAAGTGAAATGAGATGTATGCCCAGACGCTCCGACCCAAGAAAAATATTTATTGTTTAGTGAAAAAATCTTACTTAAGTTATATAAAACATGGAATCATAGGCTCAATATGTACCACATTTTAAAATACAAAGATTATGAACCAAAAATGGAAGAGAGTGCCTTCATCGCTGGTGGTTCGCATATCGTAGGCAAGGTTGAAATAGGGAAGAATGCAAGCATCTGGTTTGATTGTGTAATCAGAGGAGATGTTGGATCAATCAAAATAGGTGATGAAACAAACATTCAAGATGGCACGGTAATTCATGTGGATAGAAACCCAGGGGGTGACACAATTATTGGCAGCATGGTAACGGTGGGACATTTTTGCATGCTGCACGCATGCACAGTGCATGACAAAGCATTTATTGGCATGGGCTCTACCGTAATGGACCATGCAATTATGGAATCCGAAGCTATGGTAGCTGCTGGCTCGCTAGTGACGCATGAAAAAGTGATAAAAAGTGGAGAAATATGGGCTGGCAGACCAGCAAAATTCTTCAAAAAAATGTCAAGTGAGGAAATTAATCATATTACACAATCAGCACAAAATTATGTTATGTTGATGAGGGAGTATAAAAATTGAAGCCATACGCGTCAAGTTAACTTGACGCGTATGAACCGTATCAAGCTAGCTTTTTGCAGGAACTTCCCCATTTACTTCTTGTGTTTCCGCTTTATTCACTTGAGTACTAGGTTTGAGTGCTAAATATGTCGCACCACTAACCGCTAATGCAGATGCTAGTGCTATACCAACCGTTACCCAAATATCTAGTCTAACTGTACGCTCAAGTGCAATAAATGCTGCCAACCCAGCAGCGAGACCAAAGCCAGCAGCAGCGGTATACTGTGCTCCATTGCTTTGTTTTGGTTGCTCGGTTGGTTGTTTTTTAGCTTCTAGTTCTTTATTTTGCTTCTGTAACTGCTGAACTTGAGACTTTTGAGCTGCCAATTTCTTCTCTAACTCCTCAACTCTAGCATTTAGTTGTGCTATTTTCTCATCTTTAGCTTCTAATCCTGCCTTTAGTCTGTCAAATTCAGCCTCTTTATCTCTTAACTGTTGCTGTAAGTTAGCAACTTGGGTATTCAGGCTGCTTATTTCCCCTGCTAGCTTCCAAGATGGCATGTTTTGTCCAGTGGCTTTATAGTAGAATTAAGTTGTGGGAGAGTAAAATAAGACAAAGAGTTCATAGATGAATTCACAGATGAAAAATTACTATCTTCTTTTTCTGGAGTAGTGAAAGAAGTACCATAAGGTGATTGGTAAGAAAAACCAGGTTGTGAGAAAGAAAACGTTGCTGGCTTTATTTCACCCGCTTCATTCTGTATTTCGTGATGCTTAAACAACTCTAGCTCTTCAGTTTCTGTGTTTCTGTCGTCAAGGCCCAGCTCTTCTGCCATTCAAACACATTATCAAGTTGTTTGTTATCTTGAGTTATAACTGAATTTATAGGTATAGGCACTGTTTGTGATTGCAGAGAAACTAAATCAGCACCCATTTCTTCATTCTCTGCTCCCAGCATTATTCCTTGTTGCTCAAAATGACCAGTAACATATAGTTGTTTATCACTTAGCGTAAAACCCGCGCAAAACTCCTGATCAATTACTACATCACTCTCGTTTATGTTTTTATACTCTTGAAATTTTTCGTACTGGCTTTGTGGGATGATGAGCTGTATTTGCTCACTGTTGCTTTCACTTGTGATAAGCCGTATTTTAGCTTGTACTTTTCCTTGCTCTGTTTCATTAGGTATAATAAACCCCAATATTAAATAATAATACTAAACATAATACCTTTCAAGTCTAAGGTCAAGTAATATTTATCATGCATAAAAACACATTGAAATTGCCGTCTTTACTCAGTTGTGTTAACTTAGAAACTTAAGATTGGAAAATATTTATGTTAGAAGAAAAATACAGCTTTAAAGAAATTGAAGCCAAGCACAACATATTGTGGGAAAACAGCAAAATTTATAAATGGAATGGTGAAGGGAATAACACTTTCACTATAGACACACCTCCGCCGACGATATCGGGGAAGTTGCATATTGGCCATATATTTAGCTATTGCCACACGGACTTCATTGCAAGGTTTCAGCGCATGCTGGGGAAAGATGTGTTTTATCCAATTGGGTTTGATGATAACGGGCTTCCCACCGAA
>NZ_WQMP01000092.1:0-3964 GCF_013366855.1 Wolbachia endosymbiont of Madathamugadia hiepei | reverse complement strand
ATTGAAACGGTTTTTGGTTACCTGAAAAACAGATTAGAAATTGAACATACTCGCCATAGATCTCCTATTAACTTTTTAGTTCACATCTTTTTTACACTCACTTCATATTCCATGCAACTCAAAAAGCCCTCTATTTCCAGCTCTTTCTTTATTGGCTAATCCATAGTTAGCGTTTTGGGCTGCTGCATTGATTATAACTCCACTTGTGTGGGCTTGTAACAAAGTACAAAGTAAGCTGAGTGAAATACAGGAACCAGAAAAAGCATCTTTAGTCAATGGCATACCACATACTGAGTTGTAGTACCAACCTTCGTTATTGGGAAAACAAATAGGACATATTACAAATTTGCTTATATCCCCCAATTAACGGCTAGAATAATGAAGTTAAAAGTCTTGGAAGGCGTTTCAGCCAATAAGATGTGTGATCACCTGTATTTATAACCATCAACAATAAATTTAAATGGTATTATACCACTTAGAGCTGCCTGAGTATTGGACAAAGTAAAGCTGATATCAACAGTTTGATTCTCCACCTTCTTATTTTGTTCAGTTGTAAGAACTACAACAGCACTTCCGGCGAATGTGACTAGGTCCTTGATTGGTCGGTCAATGGATAACTTTACTACATTTATGTTGAAAATTTTTCTCTTAGATAAAGACAGATCACTAGCTTCATTGCCCATTTTTTCTTGAAAACCCTGATAGACTTTATATATAGAGTTGTTTTGTATGAAATTTTCTCGGTATTCTGGCTCAATGACTCTACTAGATTCATATATTTCAACGTATTTACTTACTAAGTACCTGGCTATAGAAGTGTATTCATCATCTTCTTCATTAAAACTAAGCTTACGTATTATAGAGAACTCATCTTCTGTGTAATTCACATATTTCACAAAATTTAAATCTCTTTTAATAGGGAACAACAGGTATATATTTAGTAGTAATAAACATAAACACACTAGGAGAAATGATACTATCGATACCATCCAAGACCTTTCTGCTATACAAGATAGGTATCTATGATAGTACCATTCAATTGCTTTACTAAAATAACTCTTGTTTTTTACTGATTCGAGCAGCTTGTCTTCCATAATATAAAGCCCTATTGAATTATTATAACAACAATAAACCCTAAAAATTTCAAAATATATTTAAATTTTCTAAAACAGAATGAATAATTATATCACCTTGTTCCGCAATAAGGCAGAATTTATCAATTTTGCTCATATCCACATTTATCATCTTTACATCGAAATTTTCAGGATCATAGGTATTACCATCTGCACTTTTGTGGTAATTATAATAACGTAATTTATCTTGGTCATCAAAATAACCAAATTCATCAGCGAGGGTTCCCACCTTTCTACCTCTATCACCTTTTACCAGCCCGAATAAATCCGCTGCATGGTTTTGAGACCCAGGCTCAACAGCTCCCTCCATAGCAAAAAACTTAGGTGCATGACCAACAAGCTCCTTAAATTTTAGGTTATGGGTCTTTTTCACACTACCAAAATCCACAAATTTATATTCATCTGAAACACCAGAATATTGTGGATCATATTTTTTATATTCAAAAAACTCATTACCTAAAACGTTGCAAAACGTTAATTTATGATCACCGTCATTCAATTTAATGACTTTAAGGTAATGAAAATCTCGAGGAATTTTTACCTCCTCTTTCGTAATATAATTGCGTATAACTAGCTCACCACTGAGCATGTGATAGCCAATTTTTGGCAAGTAGCTATATTAATTGTTTTGTTTAGCTTAAAATTTGCTTCAGAAATACCATTTGACAGCTCCTTTCCTTTTTCTAAGGTTATGTCCTGGTCTAGAGCCATATTCTTAATTAAGCTTAATTCTTTCTGCATGTTCAGTATCGCTTTCGTTAAAACCTCTATCGATTGCCACACAGTTAATTTATCATCAGTCAAACCATGTACTTCAAATATCAAATTGACAGTATTTTATCACAAATTTATGCTAAAAGTATTATGCTCAGTGGACTGATGCTATGATATTAATCGCATTAGCTAGAACATGCTTTTTATCTAAGTGGAGTTGCTTAGCAGCAACAAAAAGTTCATCTATTTTTTTCCACTTACTTAGCAAAATTTCAACACCATTTACCTCTCTTTTTATTTTGTCTAAAACGAAGGCTTGAATTATATATGATGCTAGTTCTAGCGCGATTTCGCTGTTTATTACTTTATTAATTACTTCGGGATTATTTAAATTACGAAGGAATGTATAAAAGCATCTGTATGATTCATAGGTACCGCTACTTATTGTATTTATTATCATTCCTGGTGTTCCAGAAAATAGGATAACCATTTCATCGAATACTTGATCATCAGGTTTACATTGAGATGAAACGACTTGCTTCGTTTCACCATAAGTCAGTGGCAGTAAATTTAGCTGAAAGCACCTACATTTGATAGTGGTTTGTATATTGTATGGCTTGTGGCTAATTATGAATATTTTAGAGTTCTTTGGCGGCTCTTCTAATATTTTTAATATCGCATTTTTAGCGTTGTTCGTCATTGCTTCTAAGCTATCTATCACGGCTATCTTGTATTCTGATTGAATAGGGCTTAAGTGCAGAAAATTTTTCATTTCTCTCACCTTTTCTACTCCTATTGTGTCACCCTCAACAATGTGCAAATCCAACGCTACTTCATAGTTTTTTATAAGAAACCAATTAGAAAAGGATTTTACAAGTGTTGCTTTTCCTATCCCCTTTTTACCACAGACCAGCCAAGATTGAACAGACAAGTTGTCCATTAACTTTTTTTTGGCTTGGTCATGACCTATTACTTTTTTCATTCTTTCTCCTATGAACCTCAATCTGGAAGCATATTACTTGAAGTGAAACTGCACCCCCTCTTAAAATCTTAATCTTATCTCCAGTTAAGTCAACAACAGTAGATTCTATGCTGGAAACTAATTTATCATCTTCAACTACCGCAGATAGATGTTGCTTAATAGATTGAGGTATATCGCTTGCTTTGTATACACTTTTTTCTCCTGAAATATTGATACTAGTTGCCACTATTGGAGCTTTCAGCTCATTTAGTATTGAAATTGCAATAGGATGATTGGGAATTCTTACGCCTATGCTGCCTTTAAAAAATTCATTTGGTAATATGTTATTACTTTTAAGCTGTAAGATATAGGTAATCGGTCCGGGAGAGAAGTGATTTACTAAACTAATATATTTTTCCTCTAGCTCTGCTATTTTTGTCAAACTGTAAATATCATTAACGAGTATAGATAGTGGTTTATTTTGAGAACGCTTCTTTACCTGGTATATTTTCTTTATAGCTCCACTATCTAGTACACTACAAGCAAGGGCATAAACTGTCTCTGTCGGAAAACACACTAACAAGTTGTTCTGTATTGCATTTATTATTTCAGATATCATATAGCTAAAAACTTACATTCATATTACGGCATAAGTAGTAAATAATTTCACGTAATCGTTTCAATACCAACTTTTTTCTGGCATGTTTTTCTTCATCGGTTAAACTGCTATCTTATAATGAATTTTGTCAGTAGCCACTAAGTTTTTTACTTGCCATTCAAACTGAGCCACCACAACTGTACGAACACTGTTTTACCGGTGTAACGTGCACAACAAGGATATCATGAAAGCAGTCCTCCTCCTGTTACCCTAGCACTTTTTCTCCCGTCATTCCAGTGTCTTCTCCTGCCATCCTAGCAACCCATTTCTTGTCACCTCAGCGCCTCCTCCTATCATCCCAGCGCCTCCTTCTTTTGTCATTCCAGTGCTCCGACACTGGGATGGCTTTATTGCATGGCAACTTATGCTGTGGTGATTTATGATAAATTCATGTAACCATTTCAAATTTAGCCATGCCAATGTCAGTAAATTTATTGAGTAAATAGCACTTGATTAGCAGTTCTTTTTCACGATTTATCTCAGATTTATTCCTCAAGC
>NZ_WQMP01000091.1:0-3987 GCF_013366855.1 Wolbachia endosymbiont of Madathamugadia hiepei | reverse complement strand
GAGAACAGAAAGTGCAAAGCTGTGATTCCGCCAAAGAGGAATCGAAAAGTGAAGAGAGACTACGACAAACATCTTTATAAAGAGCGGCATTCGATTGAATGCTTCTTTGGAAAAATCAAGAACTTAGACGTGTTTTTTCTCGATTTGACAAGACTGCTGAGGTTTTTATGGGTTTTTTAAACTTCGTTGGTTCTCTCATATGGCTTCTCTAAAATTTTGTTCACAGAGACTAATGGTCTGAAATAAAATTTCCAATGAATGGCTGTCAGACATGTTATGTTCCGCTGATTTTGTCAAGTGCACCTCAACATCAGTTGATTTGATCTTTTCAGCTAAATTTAATGAGGTTTGATAAGGAACATCTTTATCGTTAATGCTATGCAATAAGCGTACAGGAGAGTTTATGTCTATTGTCTCTTTATTTAAAAGAAGGTTTTTCCTGCCGTCTTCTATCAAATTCTTGGTTATTTTGTACGCACAACGCCCTGAAGTAAAGTCCACTACGCCTTTAGAATCTAGTTCTTCTTTTTGCTTACCTGATAACTGCTTGAATATTAAATCTTCAGTGAAGTCAGGAGCAGATGATACACCAATCAATGCTGCAATTCTTTCTGGAAATTGAAGAGCAGTAAGCAACATCAGCCACCCTCCCATACTTGAGCCTATAATTATCTGTTTGTTGCTAGTTAATTCATTGATTACTCTAGTACAATTTTTTTGCCAATCACTTATCGTGTAATCAGTAAAATCACCGCTTGAATAGCCGTGGCCAAAGTAATCAAATAGCACAAGAGCTACATCATTTTCTTGGCAAAATTTGTAAATAGCAGCTGCTTTAGTTCCATTCATATTCGATGCAAATCCACCAAAAAAGACTATAGAAGCTCTCCTTCCCTGTAGCTTTCGATATGCTATATACTTGCCACTTTCACCGAATAGTTTACAGTAATCCATATTACTTTGGTAAATCAACGGGGCTATCGCTTAGTTGACGCAAGTAGCTGACTAAATCTGCAATTTCTTGGGGATTGGAAATACCTGCAAACGCCATACGTGTACCTTTTATATAAGCTTTTGGACTTTTCAAGAAGGCAAATAGCTCTTCATATCCCCACTTCCCGCCCTTTTCGAGTACTGCTTTTGAATAATTAAATGAGTTGCCAAGGTGGGCTTTCTTGTTTCCAACTATGTTCCATAAGTTTGGCCCTACTTTATTTGCTCCACTTTTCTCAAAACTATGGCAAGCTATACATTTCTTCGCTGCTGACTTGCCTTTCTCAAAACTAGCATTCTGCATGAGTGCTCCAATGTCAAGCGCTACTTGCCAAACTTTTTGTTGAGGTTCGCCACCGCCAGCAGCTACTATCGTTTGGTATTCAATCTTATATTTCTCTGGACTGTAGAGCATATCAACCACATTGCTGACTGTCACAATAATCAGCCCGGAAAGTAAAATTGATGCTGCAATCTTATTAAGCTCCATAACTTTTATCAATTGATGTTGCTTAAATTATGCGAATATTTTCGCAAACGGCAAACAATTATCCTCAAAATAGATTGTTTCATCTTTTAATAGAGCCAAATCAAAAATTCTGGTAAAGTAGTTTTGTTTTACTTACAAAATATGCTACTTGATATTGAAAAGCGCAGTATAACAAATGCACTATGGAGGTTACAAGAAGCAGATCAAAGGGAAATTTTCACCCTGACTCAAAAATTTGAATTACCAGAAATACTAGCTAGGACACTTGTTAATCGTGGTGTTAATGTAGAGAGTGCAGGCAACTTCTTATATCCACTAATCAGATCGCTATTACCAGATCCCTTCCATCTTCTTGACATGGATAAAGCTGTTTGCCGCATAATACGGGTGATAAATAATGGTGAAAACATAGCAATATTCGGTGACTATGATGTTGATGGTGCAACGTCATCAGCATTAATTAACAGATACCTAAGGGCGATTGGTATACGCTCTATAATTTACATTCCAGATCGTGTTAATGAGGGCTATGGATTAAATGCAGACGCTTTATTGCAACTCAAAAAGAAAGGAGTTGATCTATGTATTTCTGTTGATTGCGGCACACTTGCATATCAACCGATAGAGGATGCCAAGAACTTTGGTCTTGATATTATAGTTATCGATCATCACCTTAGCACGGAAAAACTACCAAGCGCTGTGGCAGTTGTTAATCCAAACCGCCTCGATGAGAGCTCCCCTTATACTAACCTTGCAGCAGCTGGAGTGTCATTTCTGCTAATTGTTGCTCTTAACAAAAACCTGCGTGAACAGGGATTTTTTACCAACAGAAAGGAACCAGATTTATTTGATCTGCTGGATTTGGTTGCCCTTGGCACTGTTTGCGATGTTATGCAGATCACTGGCCTCAATAGAGCTTTTGTCTCACAAGGATTAAAAGTGATGTCAGCAAGAAAAAATGTTGGCTTGCGCGTTTTATTTGATGCTTTAGGAATTCTCGAAAAACCAAGCGTTTCCCGGCTGGGTTTTAATATTGGGCCATGCATAAATGCTGGAGGAAGAATCGGAGAAGCATCACTTGGTGCAAGGCTGCTTTCTACAGATGATGAAGAGGAGGCGTATTCCATCGCGCTAAAATTAATAGACTTGAATAATGCAAGGAAAATGATGGAAAATGAGGCTATTTTAGAGGCCACAACACAAGCGGAAAAGTCCATGAAATCAGGTGCGAATTTTATAATGGTAAGCGGCAATTGGCATCAGGGAATAATCGGTATAATTGCATCAAGGCTGAAAGAGAGATTTCACTTGCCAACGATAGTGATATCTTTAAACAATGGAATAGGAAAAGCGAGCTGCAGGTCAATTCCTGGGATTGATATCGGAGCTGCAGTTCTTTCTGCAAAATTTATAAATCTGATTATTGAAGGTGGCGGCCATAGTATGGCAGCAGGGTTTGCGATTAAGGAAGACAAAATAAACGATTTATATGACTTTTTCACTGAGAGATTTGCGCACTTTACGCATAATAAGGCTTTAAAAGCCGACGGTATAGTAACTGCTAAGGCAATAAACTTATCCCTGTGGAATCAACTGCGACGCTTGGAACCATTTGGTGTTGGCAATCCTGAGCCGAGGTTTATTATTCAAGGAGCGAAGATCAGGAAGCCTGAAGTTATAGGAGTTGACCATATAAAATGCTTCATTGCTGACGATAATGCTATGGTTAGAGCCATTGCGTTTCGTTCTGCAAATACTCATCTTGGTTCTGCTATCATGAAGGGTAATGTTGAAGCTATTTTGGGCAAAATCTCTATGAATTATTGGAATGGCAATGAGTTTGTACAATTTTTAATAGAAGATGTATTGACTATTAGCTGAGCTGCCTATTAATCTCAACGTTGGCAACAGAAACAAAAAAACTACTTGACAACTTTCGCCTTTACCCTTATCATGGAATTAGAGCTATTCATTTAGCTTCAATCTGTGCAGATTAAACGACGAAAGTATCACGGCTGGCGTCTTATGTTTAATTTTTTGCACTATGTGCACCTCATGTCTTTATTAATTTCACCTAGACTTCTAGATTTTTGCCTATACGAGCTGAAACGCGCTTATAAGTCGTTCAAGACAGTATAGTACGCCAATTTGCAGGATTAGAGAGTGAGCAACTTCTACCACGGGATTTCTTTTGTCTTTTTTTCTGCTTAGTGAATTTCTTAACGCTTCAGTCAAGGTTAGTTGTAGTTTAAAAGCAGCTAAATTGGAGCGTTTAAGGCTAAAAAGATGCCAATATTTTTGAGCAGATATTGACCAGGGCTTCTTTTGCCTTTTTCTCTATTTGGTGAATTTCTTAAATATTTATTACTAAAGTAGTATCTTGGATGCCATTGTCAGCTACTTGGATGATACCCCCCTAGTCTCTGTGAAAAAAGTTTATCATGAGAAAATAAGGAAAGATGTAGCAAAAACTGGTAGTTTAACTTAGCTAAAAATAGAGAAAC
>NZ_WQMP01000090.1:0-3995 GCF_013366855.1 Wolbachia endosymbiont of Madathamugadia hiepei | reverse complement strand
TTTTCATATCTAGATTGATGATATAATAGGATTATTGTTATAATTTCAGAATACGTTATTGCGGGTATTCTTGTAGGTTTTTTACCATTGGCTAGTAGTATACTTGCAAACTTCTCATCTATTATTTTACAATAATCATCTACAAAACAGAATAACTCTGTTATATTCTTATGCATTGGGTAACCTCTTATTGTTGCTAAAATACTGGAGTTTACCCTATTTCTCTCTCTACTCTCTTTCTAATCCATAGTTAGCGTTCTTGAGGGGCAAATGATGGAAAACGGAAAGTGTGTTGCTGCTCCTGGGTATGAATTTTTGGGTAAGAAAGGCCATAATCTTAAAAATTCTATTGGTGGATATGGAAGTTTCTGTCCATCTGGTCTTGTGTATAATAATAAAAGAAAGTGTGTTGACCCTTCTGAGCCATTGTGGAAATAAAAATGGTGCTTTTAAATCTAACTATTCATCACACCACAAAGTATATAATTGACATCTACACCTTGAGTTAAATTCCACTCACGCTTCATTACGTTATATTCCATTCCAGCTATGTTTTGTAGCGTGACATTATTTTCTCTTAGGTGACTTGCAATTTCTGACGGCTTGAGAAATTTATTCCAGTTATGCGTGCCTTTCGGTAGCCAGTTTAATATGTATTCTGCACCAACTATTGCAAGACAAAAGGATTTAATAGTTCTATTTATTGTCGATATAAAAATCAGTCCCTCTGGTTTTAGTAGTCCTATTGCTTTTTGCATGAAAAATTCTAAGTTATCCACATGCTCAACTACTTCCATCAGCAGAACCACATCGTATTTTTTGTCACTTTTCAGTTCTTCAATGCTGTTATGCGTATATTCTATGTTTAATCCCACTTTTTCCGCGTGTGACTGCGCCACTTTTATGTTTTCTTCGCATACATCTATTCCCGCAATGCTAATGCCAACACGCGCCATTGATTCTGACAAAATGCCACCACCACACCCAACATCAAGCAATGATAATTCCTTTAAATCGCATTTTTTTAACTCTTTTATTTTTTCAACAATGTATGATACTCTCACAGGATTCATCATGTGTAATGGCTTGAATTTGCCATTTTCATCCCACCACTCGCTTGCCATTTTAGCGAATTTTGATACTTCATCTTCGTTATAAGTTTGTGTGTTTTTTTTCTTACTGGAAGAGGTTATATTGCTGAGTTTATCGAGGCGTTTTTTATGTCTACTATCTTTCGAAAATTCCGTCTCGAGGAATTGCTTGACTATGTCTTTCACTAATCCACTTGCAGTAAACTCTGCACCAAGACATAGTATATTTGCGTTGCCATGCTCGCGAGCTAATTTTGCAATCTCAACACTATTACATAAAGCAGCGTAGATTCCTTCAAAACGATTCGCTACGGTACTCATACCGAGGCCTGTACCGCAGATTAATATCCCATAATTTGCTTTTTTATTTGTTATGTCCTCTACAACTTTAACAGCATAGTCTGGATAATCTACACTCTTTTGCCCAGCAGTGCAGCCATGATCTATCACTGCATAACCCAAGGTTTCCAGGTAAAGCTTTATCTCTGATTTTAATTCATAACCGGCGTGGTCTGAGGCAATTGATATTACATCTGACATATAAGAAACTATGACTTAAAGGCATCTAACATGGGTAATTTATTTTGGGTTTTTTGTCAAGCCCTCCTGACCTTTTGGGAGCTCTGAAGCTTGAAATAAATTTCGAGTCAGGACAGCATAAATTCTGTATAATTTTTATCCTACCACTCATTCGACAAGTAAGATGGATTACATAGATATTATAAAATCAAGACTGTTACTATCTGACATAGTAGGTAAGAAGGTCAGGCTGGCAAAAAGCGGAGATAATTTCGTAGGACTTTGCCCATTTCATAACGAAAAAACACCGTCTTTTTTTGTGAGTAATACTAGGGGATCGTATCACTGTTTTGGCTGCTCTGCTCATGGTGATGTGTTTGAGTTTATTTCACAAACTGAGGGCTTAAGCTTTAAAGAAGCATTGGAAAGGCTAGCATCAGTTGCAGGTGTTGAGTTACCTAAAAACCTCAATATTACCAAAGAAAGCGACAAATTGTTTTCAACGCTGAATTTGGCTGCAAACTGGTTTGTACAAAAGAAACAAGGTGTTATAGACTATTTAGAGCAACGCAAGATTTCGCCTGAAATCATAGATAAATTTAAGATAGGTTATGCGCCAAACTCTGGCTTGAAGGAATATTTAAACTCTTCCGGTATTGAAGACAAAATTTTGACCGATGTTGGGCTAATAAACAAGAATTCTCGTGATTATTTCTATGATCGGCTGATATTTCCTATACACAACATCACAGGCAAAGTTATTGGTTTTGGCGGACGTGCACTGAGCTCTGAGCAACAGCCGAAGTATTTAAACAGCCCAGAGAGTCAGCTCTTTAAAAAGAGGGAGAATTTATACGGGTTAAACCTTGCCTTAAGCGAAATACGCAAAAAACAACACATATTTGTTGTTGAAGGGTATATGGATGTGATAGCACTACATCAGGTGGGAATTAGCAATACAGTTGCTCCGCTTGGCACTGCAATTTCTGCAGAGCAGATAAAAAATCTATGGAGATTTGCTAAAGAAATCTCCATCTGTATGGATGGCGATAGTGCTGGACGTTGTGCCGCTACCCGAGTTGCGGAATTTGCTCTGCCAATATTGGAGCCTGGATACACATTAAAGTTTGTGACTTTGCCGAGCGACAAAGACCCATATGATGTATGCAATGAGCTAGAATATAAGAAAGAAGACGTACTTTCTGCGCTTGACCACTCAACAGAACTGCATTCTGAATATTTATGGCACCACATAGTCAATAGTGGCCTGCAAAACTACGAAAACCTTGCTCCGGAAAAATATTCAGTTCTTGAGCACAAGTTCATGGAATATGTCAATGCTATTGGTAACATCAGTATTAGAAGGTATTATAGAGATTATTTTTACAATAAGGCCAGTGAACTAAGAAGAAGCTTCAAAAAGCAGATTTTTAACAGTAAAATTAGAGCAATAAAAGGTGAATATTTACGCAGCAAATCTCCAGAGCTAATTGAAGCAGAGCAAAATCAAGCCATAATTCTGCGTATAGTAATAGAATTTCCCGAGATCTTATACCATCCTATATTTTTTGAGCAATTTTCTCATTTTGAGTTTACCAATGCCAAGATGAAAAAATTACAACAGCATATAATTGATGTGGCAAATAATGGCAGCGAACTCAACAGAGAGGCTTTATTACAAGAGTTTGGACAGTCTAATGGTGCTGAAACCGTAAGGTTTATATTTGAAAAAACTAGCGTATTAAATAGCCAATTAAACGAGAGGAAATCAGCAGAAATTGTGTGGAATAACGTAGTGTTACGGAAAGAATTAAACGTGTTACAAGAAGAAAAAACAAAAGCAAGGCTGGGCGGTAATTTTGACCTAGAGGAAAGGCTAATAGAGCAAATAAGGCAAATAGAGGATAGTATACAGGAAATGCAAATGGAATTTATTCAAAAATAGACAGATTAAATGCAAGATTTGCTTGACAAATTCTTCCAACTTCATTATCATAGTAGTAGGGGTGTTTCTGACTCAAAACTTGTTTTTGATCTGCAGGCTCAATGACAAAATTCAGTAAAAAACTCAGGGTATTTTTTGGTGGATTGTATCAAATTATAGCGGCTGCATGTCTTTTTCATTTTTTCTACATTCAGCCAAATCGCGCTTAAACTAAGCGTCAGTAAATTATTATGGCGCCAATTTAAAGTATTATAGAGTCAAAACTCGCCACTCGCGGCTTCTTTGCCTTTTTTTCGCTTGGTAAATTTTTTAAATATTTATTACTAAAGTGGTATCCTGGATTCCAGTGGGCTTTGTTGCATGGCAACTAAAAAATCTAGTGGTTACTGACAAAATTCATTATAAAGTTTCTATTTGGCTACCGAAGAAAGAATATGCCA
>NZ_WQMP01000089.1:0-3999 GCF_013366855.1 Wolbachia endosymbiont of Madathamugadia hiepei | reverse complement strand
TCTATTATTTTACAATAATCATCTACAAAACAGAATAACTCTGTTATATTCTTATGCATTGGGTAACCTCCTATTGTTGCTAAAATACTGGGGTTTACCCTATTTCTCTCTGCTACTCTCTTTCTAATCCATAGTTAGCGTTAATCAGTGAATCCCATTACTTTTCCACCTGCAAGCGTTAATTTCCAGCATGTAGCAATGGTAAGTAACTCTCCAGCTAAATGGTTTTTTAATGTGGTTTGCATAAAAACCTCCTAAAATACAATGGTAAGAAAAAAAATGACTGCAGTAATTGCCTCGCCTATTAAAGTTTGGGTAATTGATTATTATGCAGTTTCTTCATTGACCGCTTAAAAGTGTTGGCGAGAAGAATCTTCAAAGTTTTGTAGGCTTATATTCCCCAACATCACCTGACTTAGCATCTTCAATGCCTAAAAGGATTTCTTTAATGGTGCTATAGCTCAACTCAGGATTGTCTTCAACAATTTGACCAACTTTAGCCCAGTGTGCGATTTGTTGCGATACAGAACGATTTTGTAATATGGAACGGGACTGTGTTATTTTCTCAAATTCTCCATCAAGATTTACTGTTATATCCATGATACTGTGCTACCTGGAGGTGAATACACACCACATCTGTGGTGTGTATTATTAGCTAACTAGAAAGAAAACTTCACGCCAGTGAGGAAGAGAACTTCTTTGTTAGAAGGTGCTACATCTGTACCACTACCTGCTTTCGTAATCTTATAACTATCAGCTTGCTTCTCGTCAGTCATAAAGTAATGAAGGGCTGCATAAGGAACAAATTTGCTCTTACTGCAAGCAGGAGAGAGATCATATTGAACACCAAGTGCAACATGATGGAGCTTATCTCCATCATTCATTGTGCTACCAAAGTACGTCAAGCTTGTGTAGAAGCTCTCATATTGATAACCAGCACCCGCAGTCCAATACATGGTATCCTTCTCAAACTGCTTTAAGCCTTCTTTTTTGTCATTATCGGTAATATCTTTATATCCACTAGGGTCAAGTTCCTTGATGTTCTTTGGTTGACCAGATTTGCCCAAATATGCAAAAGAGGCAGCAAGCTTCACGCCTTGATCTTCGTTGATCTTATAGTCAGCGCTGACACCAAAGTTAACGCCCATCAAGTCGTTGTATTCCACAAATTCCTTATAAAGATGCTTATCTTTATTTGGTTCTTTTGCTTTACCATATTCACCAACCACAGAAGTTTTAACTTTTATATTACGTTGACTAAAGTCATATTCATATGACGTACCAGTACTTATTATGTGCTCATAATCTGGACCAACGTGTCTTATAGCTGAACCTGCTGTACCTTCATATAGCGTCTTACTTATAACCTTGTCAAGGAACGCTTTTTCAACTTCTGGTTTTAAAGTAGTAGCTCTACCATCAGGCAGTTTCTTTATGTCAGCTAACACAGCGTTTACTGCGTTTGTTACTTCTCTTACTGGCAAGGCGCCTGATTTTGTTACTAATTTCTCCTCAATTTTACTTTTCAGTTTTGTAGCATCGTAATACGCTCTTGGCTTATCCATGATAGACGCTTTTGCTACAGCACCTATATCATCAACACCATAAGTTGTTTTGTAATCAGAAACACCTCTGTCATTTTCGACATTAGGATCAGTCTTTATAGCTAGTGCTGTATTAAGGTCAGTAGCTATCGCGGTTAAAGAATTGTCTCTATTTGCACTGGAAATAGTACCGTCATTGACAGTAACACCCGCCACACTTCCAATTCCAGCATCATCTTTATTATCAGGAACAGTAAGCTTACCAGCCTCCAAGAATTTACTAGTAATATTATCAATTTCCGCTTTAAAAGGATTAGCATTCATACTATCACTCACACTAAACAAACTGCTTTCATAGCGAGGTGAATAGCTGATGCCAAATCTTGCACCCATGTAACTCGGTGAGTAGCAAGCGATTCTAAACGGTAGTGTAGTCATAACACCTTTGTTATACTTTCCAGCCATGCGGAAGGAGAGCCTTGCGCTTTCACTTGAGAAGCTTTCAGTGTAAAGACGCGGTGTTACATAAAATGGAAACGTTGCAGCACTTCCTTCTAAGTTCACTTTTCTGAACCAGTCACTATCTGCAGCCCCATCAACAGTTGCAATTCTCGTTGCATCAAGTCTCATTAGAGCCTCAGGACCAAACTGATAACCAAGTTTCAAGTCACCATATTTTGAATTCAAAAACACATGTGCACTTCTTCCTCTTGCCGCATTCACACCTTGTGAAGCGCCTTTGCCCTCAGTAACCGGAACGTGGAACTGCACATCAGCACCATAGAGAAGACCTAAATCTTCATTTTTGTTTTCAGCTCTTAAGTGCAATATCGCATCTGCAATCATACCCATGTCTTCGCTATAATCACCAATGTTTCCTATTCCTTCAGGGAATAATGGATTTGCCCCTTTTATTTTATCAGGCTCAATTTTATAGTAGTTTACAGACTTGCCTGCCTTAATGTTATAGCGTTTATAATCTTTGCCGCCTGGCCCTGCTTTACCATAACCTTGAGCATCAACAACACCACCAAAAGTGATTCTCAAACCACTTGCTCCTTGATTGGTGTCAATAATATCAACGCCACCAACTGAGGCAACAGGGCTGGCTTTGCCTTTTTCCTCTATATTTTTGTTAACAGCTTTAGCCTCAATTTTAGCTTTCTGAGTTTTAGTACTCTTAGTTTTTGAACTTTCTATATTAGAGTTCTTAACATTGAGAGTTTTTGCTTTTGAATCCTTTGCCAGTTTCGCTTGTTCCTTGCTAGCTAGCTTTGCCTCCTCTTTTCTCTTTTTCTCAGCTAGCTCCTCTTTTCTCTTTTTCCCGGCCGTTAGCTTCAGTTCCTCTTTTTTCTTAAGCTCTTCAGCTTTCTTTTTTGGATCAGCATTACATATCCTGTCCATTTTCTCTTTTAGTTTTTTATTTGATGTTTTCATAACTTCCATTTTTCCAGAAGTTACTGCGCTCTCTTGCTTTTTTATACTTTCATCAGAAAAGTCAGCAGCAAAACCGCCGAAAGAACACAAAGTCAATAAAGAAGCTAGAGCAGTTCTAGTGTAGGTAGATTGTTTCATGAAGTGCCCCCAAAAAATTTCAAAATCATTATCTTAAACGTAAATAGTACAAAAATGTTGAAAGTTCAACTTAAAGCAACCTTATAGCTGAAACAAAAGTAAAATGCAACATCTTAAGAACAACTTTTTTAATATCCCTAGCGTGCATATTAACTAAAACTTAGCACAGAGGCTTGCCTGTTGCCCGCATTATAACTCTACTGCTCACTCTGCGGAAGTAAAAATTTTCCATGATAAAATAATAAATATAGTTAAAAATAAAAAGTTTCCGCAAAATACTTTAACATTTGTTAAAATATTAAAAACAACTATTGACAATAGTATAGATTTATAGTATAGTTAATTTACTTAATAAATATTGAAGTATTTTATATGGATTTTAGTTTTCTACGCAATTGGCTTGGTATCACAAACACCAGTACAAGCGACGTAAGTTCAATACCAGGCAATGATAACGAAGTAGAAGAATATAACGATGAATTTGAGATCCTTGAAGATTATGAATTTATAAATCCTCGTGATCCAAGTGAAGTACATTCTTTGCCTGATCAAACAGGTGAGAGTGTTGTAGAAATTGCAGGATTCAATAAAGAGAAATTATTGGAAATGAGTAATTTCTGTAAAATAAGCTATGGTAATAACGACGAAGAACTAGGCAAAAAAAACTTTAGAGCTTTAGCTTATGATGATAGTCTTTCTAGTCTCTGTGAACAAAATTTTAGAGAAGCCATATGAGAGAACCAACGAAGTTTAAAAAACCCATAAAAACCTCAGCAGTCTTGTCAAATCGAGAAAAAACACGTCTAAAGTTCTTGATTTTTCCAAAGAAGCATTCAATCAAATGCCGCTCTTTATAAAGATGTTTGTCGTAGTCTCTCTG
>NZ_WQMP01000088.1:0-4058 GCF_013366855.1 Wolbachia endosymbiont of Madathamugadia hiepei | reverse complement strand
AATTTCTCTATTTGTAGCTAAGTTAAACTACCAGTTTTTGCTACATCTTTCCTTATTTTCTCATGATAAACTTTTTTCACAGAGACTAGTTATTCACTATCTATCTTTTAAATTGGCGTTTTTTATTGTCTTAAACGACTTATAAGCGCGTTTTAGCTTATATTAGGTAAAAACCTTGAAAGTTTATAAAGACATGAGGTGCACATAGTGCAAAAAATTAAACATGAGACGCCAAGTACATTGAGTTTTTTGTCGTTTAATCTGCACAGACTGAAGATAAATAATAGCTTCAACCTTATGATAATGGGTTTGGAGGAACTTGTCAAGCAGTTTTTGTTCTGTTTCTATGCTACTTGGATGACATTGAAAATAGGATTACTTTGCATAATTACTTAGATATTCCCGGCTCCCTGGCTTGGTTACAGGCAGTTTTCTCAATTCTTCAGGAAGCTCTGATCCGCTATAGTTTTTGATATTCAGCTCAAGCAAAGATATAACAGGAAAAGGCAATTTTGCTTCACTATTCCTCTTGATTAGAGCAGCTTCAGCAACTACTTTACCCCCCTTCCCTTCTGCACATTCCACTGCTTCTAGTGAAGATTTGCCTGTGGTTATCACATCTTCAATCAGCAATATTTTCTCACCCTTTTTGATCTCAAATCCGCGACGCAATTCAAACTTGCCATTAACGCGCTCGCAAAACATCGTCCTGATTCCAAGCTGCCTGCCAATCTCATAACCCACGATTATTCCACCAATTGCGGGAGATAGTATTAAATCTATTGGGCTACTTAGCTCTTTTCTTATCTTGTTTGCCAATAGTTCGCAAACTTTCATGGCTCTGCTTGGATTCTCAAAAATCTTAGCGCATTGTATATATGTATCGCTATGCAGCCCTGATGATAGGACAAAATGCCCGTGCAAAATCGCTCCAGCTTCCTCAAATTCCTCCATCATTGGATCATCTTTGTCTAACATCGTTTTTTAAGTTTCACCCTTACATTCCTTATTGATTATTTGAGTTACGCAAACATCAGACCACACATTTGTTGCAGTTTCACACATATCGATGATCGTGTAAATAGGTAAAATCAGTCCCATAATATACAAAGGAACGTTCATTGATACAAGATAACTAGTTGCCATAAAATAGCATCCCATCGGCACTCCAGCGTTGCCAATTGCAGCCCCTGTGGCTAAAAAAATCCATATAAACATTTCGCTTAAGGAAAATGTGTGCCCGTTCATCTCTGCAACAAACATTACTGTAATCAAAATAAACGCAGCACATGCGTTCATATTGATTGTTGTGCATATTGGCAGAATAAAAGATGACAATTTCTTTGGCACCTTCAGCTTATTTTGCACACAGTCTATGGTTGTCGGCAGTGTCGCACTGGATGATTTAGAGAAAAACGCAAGTGTGAGCGCCGGTATAACTCCCTTCAGCGTTTGAATTGGTGATATGCATTTATACCACATAAGTAGCGGTAAAACCAGAAACGCTTGCACGAAATTCGCAGACATTATGCAAGCAAAATACCACAAAAGACTATGGAACTCGCTGCCACCTTTCAATTCGTGCAAAAAACATGTGATAAAAGACCACACAGCAAGCGGAATAAACTTCAGTAGCCCTTGAGCAATTTTAAGTAACACATCAAAAAGTGCAGAAAGCACTTGATGTAACATATCCTGTTTTTCTCTTGAGAGTGAAATAACAGCTCCACCCATTAAAAAAGCGATCAATATGCTGCCAATAACGTTATTTTCAAGAAAGACTTGTACAAAATTTGAAGGAATGAGTGATTTCAAGTATGAAAAGTAGTTGTAATTGCCATCACTTACGCTTTCTATCGTGTTACTTATGAAATTTTTTCTCACTGGATCCATAAGTAAATAGAAAGATAGCGCAACAAACGCAGCTATAATGGTTGTAAGCAGCGTATAGAACAGTGTTTTCTTAAGTAGAGTTTTAATTTCAATCGAGTCTTTAAGTCCTGAAATTGTAGACACTATGGACAGAAAAACTAAAGGTAAACTGATCAATTTGAGCAAGCTGATAAATATATCACTAAATAGCTTTGCCACTTCAAATATTACTTCATTGTTTAAATAGTAAGCACCTATTGCAAGCAGTATAGAAAAAAGTATCGCAAACTTATGCATTGGAAATAAAACTTAAAAGTGACATTATACAACAATTTCGTTGTTTTGGAATTAGTAACTTAAAGCACCAACTTCTTCGGATTCACACACAATTCTATTAGCAGTTTTGTAACTGTGATTGCGGAGAACATCGAGCATAAGATGCCTATTGACAAAGTAACAGAGAAACCTCTGATTGCTCCGCTGCCAATGGCAAACATTATCCCAGCAGCAATTAGTGTGGTGAGATTTGAATCGAGGATTGTCTTTATTGCGTTTTTAAAACCCTCTTCAATAGCACGGACCGTTCTTTTTCCTGATTTCATTTCTTCGCGAATGCGTTCGAATATCAAAACATTTGCGTCAACCGACATACCAACAGTTAGCGCAATGCCGGCAATTCCAGGTAAAGTCAGAGTTGCCTCAAGTAGTGTAAGAATTAATAGTATAAAAATTACATTAAAAAGCAGTGCAACAGAGGCTAATAAGCCTAACTTGCCGTAAATAATAATTATAAATAAAGCAACAGCTACGATAGAGATTATCGCTGCTATTTCTCCTGCTTTTATTGACTCTTCCCCAAGACTTGGGCCGATATTTTTCTCTTCTATTATTTTAAGCGGTGCTGGCAATGCGCCAGATTTTAGGAGTATTGCAAGCTCGCTTGCTTGTTTCTCAGTGAAATTACCACTGATCTCCCCTTCTCCATTTAGGATTGGTTCACGTATTGTTGGCACAGTTAGAACTGTGTTATCAAGAACAATGGCAAAGGGTTTTCCTACATTTTCCTTAGTGATTTTTGCGAATCTTTTACTCGCTATGCTATCGAATTTAAAATGTACTGTGGGTTTACCAAGCGAACCGAATCTAACTGATGCGTTAACCAGCGAATCACCGCCTATTTCAGTCTTGCGGAATATTGGATAAGAGTTGCCTAAAGAATCCTTGAGTATGACGGTAGTTTCGTGGTCCATATCCTGCATTTTTGCCACATTAGTGTTTGCCAAATGGAAAGCTAGCTTAGCAGTTCTGCCAAGCAGAGGTTTTATTTGTTCAGTGTCTTCTACTCCAGGCACTTGAACTAATATTTTGTTCTGCCCTTGTTTTTGTACGCTTACTTCCCTCGTACCAAGCTTATCCAGGCGTCTTTGGACGTTATTTATCGACTCTGAAACCACTTCATTGACTAGGGAATTTTTATAATGAGGCTTATATGAAATGAAAATCGAAGAATCCCTCCTGTTTAGCTCTAAATTTGGGTTTATTCTATGAACTAGCGTTGAAACTTTCTTATGGTTATCGATATTATTTAAAGTTATAACCATCTGTTTATCGCTTTGTACGCGAGATTCGATGTTTTTTGCTAGCAGGCTTTCTTTTATCTCATCGGCTAACATACTCAATTTTTCTTTGAAGTAAGAATCCAAATCTACGCTAAGAAGCAGAGATGACCCGCCTTTGAGGTCGAGCCCTAGGTTTATTCTCTTTTTTGAAACAAGAAGCTTATTATCAAAGAAATTCGGCAGTATTACATATAAAGCAAGGAGGAGGATACACAGCACCGAAAAAGATTTGATTGTAAGCCTATTGCGCATAAGTTGTAGGTTTAAAATTGTAGTGTAAGTGAAAAATGGATTTTTGTAAAATCCTCTAAATAACCTACTGCGTTATCCAAGTAGCATAGAAACGAATCAAAGCAAAATTTGCTTGACAAATCTCACCAACCCCCTTATAATGATACTGAAGCTATTCATTTAGCTTCAATCTGTGCAGATTAAACGATGAAAGTATCACGGTTAGCGTCTTATGTTTAATTTTTTGCACTATGTGCACCTCATGTCTTTATTAATTTCACCTAGATTTCTAGGTTTTTGCCTATACAAGCTGAAACGCGCTTATAAGTCGTTTAA
>NZ_WQMP01000087.1:0-4090 GCF_013366855.1 Wolbachia endosymbiont of Madathamugadia hiepei | reverse complement strand
GGTTATATCCAAAAAGATTTATTTCTACAATTACTTGATAGAAATTTAAAGCTTGTTACCAAGATAAAAAAAGGTATGAAAAACGCATTAAAATTTTGTTCACAGAGCCTAGAGCACGGCCGTTGTCGAAAGTGTGGAAAAAGTAGCAAATTACCAGAAGGTGTGACATCAGATACATTTGAGCTAAGGGTTAAGTCGATAATTGCGGCATTTAGCGGATTTTACAAAAATTCAAAGCGTGGAGTGTTGTTTACCGCAAAAACTCATATTTTACACAATCGGAGCGAGGAAATACATTCCTTGAGCGAATAACTTCGTTATACTTAACATGGAAACAAAAGGAGCTAAATCCTTTCCACAGCCTCTTATCTATCGCTTCTTAAACTGCTCCCCTGAATGGGTACTATCAAACAAGATACATAATAAATTCGCTAAACCTCTAATTGCAGGAAAACTTTTTAATTTACCATTGGGATTTGGTATTAGAAGGTATTAATAACTACACACAATTTCTTGCAAATATTCAATCTTTTTGTGCCTAAATTTTTAAGCTCTGGATATGTTGATCAAAAAAATACCTTACGTTTGTTCTTCAACGCACCTCTTGATGCGCACCCCTCCACTTTCCTCTGGCAAAAATCCACCAACTTGTGTATCCCATAGGGTTTTATACATTCCATTTTTATCGAGCAATGCTTGGTGCGTGCCATCTTCTATAATCTTACCCTGGTCAAAGACTAAAATGCGATCCATATGCAAAAGTGTAGATAGGCGATGGGCTATTACTATTGTAGTTTTACCTTGCATCAGTTCCCATAGGGACTCCTGAATACTACTTTCAGTTACAGAATCAAGTTGTGAAGTTGCCTCATCCAAAATTAATATCGGAGCATCTTTTAAAATAGCTCTTGCAATTGCAATACGCTGCCTCTGCCCACCTGAAAGTTTTACACCTCTTTCGCCAACGAGTGACTCATACCTTTGGGGCAATTTTGAAATGAATTCATGAGCATGTGCACGTTTGGCAGCCTCTACAACTTCATCATCACTAGCACCTGTTTTGCCATAGCGAATATTTTCCATTAAAGTCCTATGAAAAAGCGACGGATCTTGTGGAATCATTCCAATGTTTCTGTGTAAAGAATCCTGAGTTACATTGCGAATGTCTTGTCCATCAATTGAAATTTTTCCAGATTTCACGTCATAAAGCCGGAGGATCAGATTCACAAATGTCGATTTACCACTACCTGAGTAACCAACAAGCCCTACTTTTTGACCAGACTTAATTATTATGGATTTGTTTTCAAATATTGGTTCTGCATCCTTATAGTAAAAATGAACTTGATTAAAAGTAATTTCCCCTTTTTTAACGACCAGATCTACAGCATCTAGCTGGTTTTGGATTTCAGGAATCACAGTAATTGTCCTCAAAGCCTGAGTAATCCTTCCCCATGACTTAGAGAACTGTGAGAAATCTTTAGCTATCATCCAAAGAAAATTAGCTATTGCTATATTAACAGTCATAACAAAAGCAAAATCTCCAGCAGTAATTGACCCTTGCCCTCTTCCTTTAATTAGGAAGTATAAATTAAGTATTTGCATGATTAGAAATAAGAAGCCATAGAAAGTGAAAATCCACGTATACAACCACTGAAGTCTTTGCTCTGCTTTCACAGCTTCGCTATGAGTAGCTCGCAAAGATAATCTTTCTTGGTATTTGCTGGCAAATAACCTTACAGACATGATATTTGAGAACACATCTACCATTTTACCAGTAATGCTTGAGCCAAGCTCTGACCACGCATCTGCAAGATGCGTTATCTTTCCTGCAAGTAAGAGGGAAGACAGAACAAATAATGCAGACCAAGTTAACATCAATAAAGCAAAGCTGATATTCACTTGCCATAAAAAGTAAATTGCGATACTAAGCGCTAATGCACGGCTTACAAACCTATCAATCGTAATTTGTACGATATCTGGAATATAATTTGTCAAATCGTTAACCTTATTGGCAAGACTGCCGGAGAAGTTATTTTGATAGTAGCTATTATCCTGATTTAATAATATGGCAATACTCGATTCAACAATGTTTTTACGGAGATTAGGGATCATCTTAATTTCAAAAAAATAGTTGTATAATCTATTCATACACTCAAGTAAAAATAGTATTAGTACATAGGATATAGCAGGAGTTGCTATGCTACGAAAAAGATCATCTGCAGCTGATGTTGAAGCACGATCTATAATAATTTTTATCAAGTATGGACTAAAGGAAACATCAACAGCCCAGACTAATGCTGTCAGCAATACTATTGTAATATGAAACGGAAATGGGCGCAGCGTTTTCAGGATGAAAGATATGAACTGCTTTGTTGTGATGTCATTCATTTGAACTACACGCGGAAATGCTAATCAATTTGAAAAATTTACGCTGCCTTGTATTATAATATCTTATCAATCAAAAATAAAAAAGGGAAATAGCCGTGCTCAACATACAAAATAACGCTCCACTTTGCAGGCAATGGATATTCTTGGCAGTATGTGCTCTTGCTTGTTCTGGGTTGCTGTCAATAATCGTTATTTTTCTACGATTGCCTTTTATTTCCTCTCTCGTTCCTTCTGCACAATATATTTTTGACAATGCGCTGGTGATACACGTGAACTTGTCAATTTTGGTGTGGATGTGCTCTATAATATCTCTGCTCTTTATCATAAATCTACAAAATACCAATAATTGGCTCAACTTTTTATGGATTCTTTCAACCCTTTCCATGCTGCTAATGTTTATATCTGCATTCGTCCCAGACACTGAAGTTATCAAAAGTAACTATATACCTGTATTACAAAACAAATTGTTTTTGTTTGGGCTTGGTTCGTTTATTACCAGCATATTGGTAAACGCAGCCCTCATCTACATGTCAAATAAACAAGCCTCTTACCTTTCCGTTGGGCAAATTGGGCTGGTTATTATACTTGTATCATCATTTCTTTGCTTTGCTCTAGCCCACAAAAATGTGCCTACAGGTCTGTATCACTCAGATAAGAATTTATTTTACGAGTATCTCTTCTGGGGAAGCGGTCATTTGCTGCAATTTGCCTTTGCTCAAGGAATGTTTTTGGTTTACTTGATAATGCTAAACTCCAGCGTCAATCTAGCTTTAAACAATAAAATTACCATTTTACCGCTATTTATCAACACAATCTTGGCTGTAGGCGCGCCGTTTACATATTTTGTTTATTCGGTGGATAGTGCTGAATTGATACAGTTTTTTACTTGGCATATGAGAATTGCTGGAGCAGTTTTGCCGTGTTTCTTAATAATGCTCATGTATCGCAACATAAAGGCCTTACTTAATGAGAAGGGCAATTATTTGCTCCATTCATTTGTATTATTTATCTATGGAGGCATGCTTGGAGTGTTGACTATTGAGGGAAATGTCACCATTCCTGCTCATTACCATGGTTCTGTGGTTGGTATCACTATAGCTTTTATGAATTTTGTCTACTGGCTATTGCCAAAACTAGGCTGTAAAGAGATAAAAAGCTCAGTAGTAAGATTACAGATTTACTCATACAGTTTGGGACACTTTCTCCATATTACTGGCCTTGTTTGGCTTGGTGGGTATGGCGCTTTGAGGAAAGTTGCAGATTTACCAAGCATTTCGTCGGTGCTAGCACGTATCTGTTTTATTATGGGCGGAGCTGTATCAGTTGTTGGTGGAATGCTGTTCGTAATAATTGTGCTTTTATCCTTGCTTAAAGGCAGGGCGCGTACCAATTAAGAAACGGAACTAAAAAAACTACTTGACAACCTTCGCCAACCCTGTTATTATGAGACTGAAGCCATTATTTATCTTCAGTCTGTGCAGATAAAACGACAAAAAACTCAATGTACTTGGGGTCTTATGTTTAATTTTTTGCACTATGTGTACCTCATGTCTTTACAAACTTTCAAGGTTTTTACCTAATATAAGCTAAAATGCGCTTGTTAAAGCGTTTAAGGCAAAAGAAACCCCGCTAGCTAGTTATTCACTATCTATCTTTTAAATTGGCGTTTTTTATTGTCTTAAACGCTTTAACAAGCGCATTT
>NZ_WQMP01000086.1:0-4107 GCF_013366855.1 Wolbachia endosymbiont of Madathamugadia hiepei | reverse complement strand
GAGTTCATAGCATATGAACAAGAAATAAAGCGTATCCGTGATGAGAAAGCTATTCTCGCTCAAAAACTTGATGATGCTACTGAAAAAGGCATCAAAATTGGTAAAGAGGAAGGTAGAGAAGAAGGAAAAATTGAAGTTGCAAAAGCAATGCTGGCTAATAACGTTGATGCTGACACTATTGTTAAGTGTACGGATCTTTCTATTAGTGAGATTAAAGAATTAAGTGAAAGTCTGTGAACATCTCACAGCGGCAAGATACCTCAGGCAGATTGCACAACCTGCCTCAAAATCTCCTCTTGTTGCTGAGTGTGAACACTAGCATAACCACATGCAGGAGATGCAGCAGCAGGCCTTGCAATGCACTTAGGCCTTTTTGCTTGAATATTGAGATTGGATAACACTTCTTCTATCAATGGATTGACAAAAAACCATCCTCCCATATTTTTTGGTTCTTCTTGACACCATATAATCTCAGCGTTTTTGTACTTCTCAAGTTCATTACTTAATTTATCTGCAGGAAATGGATAAAACTGCTCCAAACGTATTACTGCTATATCGTTTATTTTTTGTCTTTCACATGCTTCAATTATATCGTAATAAACTTTACCACTGCATATTATGGCTTTGCGTATTTTGTCATCTGAAACTAAACCTGTTCTATATTCTGGAATGACTGTGAGGAATTTTCCTTCGAAATCAGACAAGTTAGAAACCGCTCTTTTGTGACGCAATAGCGATTTAGGTGTAAACACTACCAGAGGCTTACGAAAATCCCGATCAACTTGCCGGCGCAAAACATGAAAATAATTCGCCGGAGTGGAGCAATTCACTATCTGCATATTATCTTCCGCGCAAAGTTGCAAAAACCTCTCTATACGAGCAGAACTATGTTCAGGCCCTTGCCCTTCATAACCATGAGGTAACAATAAAACTAGACCACTTGATCGCAACCATTTTGTTTCTGCCGACGCAATAAACTGGTCGATCATGATTTGCGCGCCATTTGCAAAATCACCAAACTGCCCTTCCCAGAGCACCAGTGAATATGGAGAGTCAAGACTATATCCATATTCGAAGCCCATCACAGCATATTCAGACAGAGCGCTATCCATGACCTCAAAGTGAGCCTGCTTCTCGCTTATATTGTTTAGCGGAATAAACGTTTCCTCCGTTGCTTGATCAACAAGCTTTGAATGACGGTGCGAGAAAGTCCCACGGCCGGAATCTTGTCCTGATAAACGTACCCCTATTCCTTCTGTAAGCAGTGATGCAAACGCAAGACTTTCAGCCGTTGCCCAGTCTACATTGCTACCGGAATTTATACTATCTATTCTTCCATCGAGTATTTTTCTAACTTTATTGTTAATATTAAAACTGCTTGGGATATTGCTATTTATGTGTACACCCAGTTTTTTTAGCTCATCTGGCGAGACACCAGAATCCGTATAATACTCGCTCAAATCGTTCAACTTTGCTCTTCTCAGCTTTGACCACACACCACCGAACCAGTCAGCTTTTTTTGGAGTGTAAGTCGCTGATTCAGCAAGGCTTTTATCCAATCCTGCCCTAAATTCGCTGCGTAATTTACTCACTTCATCACTACTTAGCACTTTCTCTGCAGTCAGCTTCTCTTCATACAGTGTCCCTGGAGTTTTATGTTTTGGTATTGCCTTGTACATGAGTGGCTGAGTGAAATTTGGCTCATCACCTTCATTATGGCCATATTTGCGGTAACACATTATGTCAATCACCACATCCTTTTTAAATTTCTGCCTATATTCCATTGCCAAACTTGCGACAAAACTCACCGCTTCTGGATTATCTCCATTCACATGAAATACTGGAGCTTCTATAGATTTAGTTATATCAGTACAATAAAAAGATGACCGCGCGCAGCATGGGCTCACAGTAAAACCAATTTGGTTATTAATGACAATGTGTACAATGCCATCCACTTTATAACCCTCAATATTGCTCAAGGTCAGAATTTCAGCAACCACTCCCTGACCTATAAAAGCTGCGTCACCATGAATCGATATTCCAAGCACAGATCTCACATTCTGCTTTGCCCTTATTCTTCCAAACAGAACCGGGTTTACCGCTTCAAGGTGAGATGGATTAGGACATAAACTCAAGTGCATTTTTTTACCGCCGGTAAGTGTGCGATCAGAGGAGTAACCGAGGTGATATTTAACATCGCCAGACACCTCAAGACCACTTGGGTACGCAAGGTTGCCTTGAAATTCAGAAAGCATTGCCGCATATTCTTTCCCCATAACTTTGGTCAGAACACTGAGTCGTCCGCGGTGAGCCATGCCAAGAACTATCTCTTCAATGCCAAAAGCCACAGAATCACTAATAATTCTCTCAATTGCAACAATAGTTGACTCTCCGCCTTCGATAGAGAAACGCTTATATCCAGGAAATTTCATATGGAGAAACTGCTCGAACATCTCAGATTCGATCAAGTGCCTCAGTATTTCCTTTTTGTCTTGTGGACTCAGCATATAGGTCTGGTTTTCAATTTTCTCCTGTAGCCATATTCTCTCTTCATAAGAGGAAATATGCATAAATTCAAACCCGATGTTCTTGCAGTAAATATCTCTATAGATACCAGCATCATGCGTTGGAGAGAGATTTGAATACTTCTGATAATCTACTTCTTTGTTTACATTTGGTGATAAGGGATTAAGATCTGCGAAAAAATGACCGTAAGATCTGAAGAAATTCGCCAGATCAGAAGCTGAATTATCCACCTTGGCTACATGCTGCACACTGCAGGGCTTTGCCTGACTTGCTTCTAAATTGCTTGAAAAAATTCTGTACCAATCCTCTCCGATTGATTTATCGCCCCGCAAATAGCGGTTATACATTTCCTCCACAAACTCTGCATTGTCACCATAAAGGCAGCTTAAACTCGGCATAATCACTATAAAAGATATCGAATACCTATATTATACCTTAAGTTTTTTAAAAAAGAACTTCTTTAGTCTCTAATTATTAAGCTCCACCTACCGGATTTGGTGATTTCTGACTATTAAGTCCCTCCGCTCTAGCTTCAGTAAATTCAGTTGAGGGTTCTGAAAAGAACATAATTTTTATTGCGTGGTACGCACAATAAAACGCAACAGCAGCTGCAGCTGTTGCAAAGATAATAAACCCAATTTTATCTGCTTTTCTCCAATTTCCAACTGCAGCTTCAACTGCGCAACAAACACTCAGAAATGAAAGAGTCACCGCACTACCAGAGTGTATCAACGCCATATTATAATCAATGGCACCAAATAACTGCCCAACTTTACTGTCGTGTTTAGCATAATCTATCGGTTTTTTATTGTAATTATCTTTTAAGTCTGGGTTAGCACCTTTCCTTAAAAGTAATTTTGCAGTTTCAACACAACCACGGGCACGATCATTAAGGTAACCATTATCCTCGCATAGGTAATGCAACAGTGTTTTACCTTGGTTACCTCTTACATTGGGATCAACTTTGTACTCTAAGAGCAATTCAGTAACTTTGTGGCAAAAAACGCCATCACTATTGTTAATAACACAGTGTAATGATGATTTGCCTTCTCGGTCTTTTGTATTAGGATTAGCACCATACTTTAAAAGTAAACTTATGGCCTTAACCCTTAACTCATGTTTATAACCTGTATACCCAAGCGCGAAGTTTAATGGTATATTGCCACCAGTACCCTCTGCATCCAAATAATTAAATTTATCAACATTTTTTACTGTCTTTAGCAACAACTCCAGAAAATCTAGTTTATCGTCGTTAATGGCTGATATTACAAGATCCGAGAAAACTTCTGCCTGATCTTCTTGACCATCAGTAGGAAATTTGCACGCTTCTATTTTTTCTGAGAGTGTATCTGTATTATCATTATGCAACTCCTTAAGTTGTTGTTTAACTTGATAAATAATGTTAGAATTAGAAAGATTATCTGATATTCCCAATACTTTTAACGCTAACTATGGATTAGCCGATAAAGAAAGAGTTGGAAATGGAAGGCTTTTTGCGTTGTAAAGAATATGAAATAAGCGTAGAAAAAATGTGAACTAAAAAGTTAATAGGAGATCTATGGCGAGTATGTTCAATTTCTA
>NZ_WQMP01000085.1:0-4177 GCF_013366855.1 Wolbachia endosymbiont of Madathamugadia hiepei | reverse complement strand
TTCTTAACGTTTACAGTTTGGGCTATTTGCATTTAAAAGTAGCTGAATCGTAGCGTTGAGGGTAAAAACACCGATATTTGAGGTACACATAGCGCGAAAATTGAAACAATGAGACGCCAAATACCCTAAGTTTTTTGTCATTAACCTGCACAGATTGCGAAGATAAATAAATAGCTTCAGTTTCACAATAACAAGGTTGGCGAAAGTTGTCAAGTAGTTTTTTTGTTTCTATTGGATAACATTTGCTTTCTGTGTATAACAGCTTAGGTTTTTCAAGATGATGAAAGGTAATGCAAGAAATTTAACCATAGGAGAAAATTAGGGCTTTTCAGTTTGATCTTTTGTTATAATAATTAAGACTTGTGTTCTTAACTAAAAACGATGCTTAGAGGTTTTCTCTTGATTTTTATATTTGCAGTGTTCATGCCGCTATCAAACGCTGATGCGAGGAAATATATCAGAATTGTTGGATCTTCAACTGTTTTTCCTTTTATCTCATTTATAGCTGAGGATTTCAACCGTGTATTCCCCTTTAAAACTCCAGTTGTGGAATCAATAGGGAGTGGGCCAGGGTTCAAAATGTTTTGTTCAGGGATAGGGGAAGACACGCCGGATATTGCTGCTTCGTCTCGTTCTATAAAAAATGCAGAAAGGGAGCTATGTAAAAGGAATAAAGTTGATGAGATGATAGAGATTATTATTGGCTATGATGGAGTTGTAATCGCAAATTCTAACCAAAGCCATAGATTTGACTTCTCAAAAAAGGATTTATTTGAAACTTTATCTGCATATTCTCAAGAGAATGGTAAGCTGGTAAAAAATAATAAGAAGCTTTGGTCTGATGTAAGCCAGGCCTTACCAAAAACAGAAATTGAAATTTATGGTCCACATCAAAATACAGGTACGTACGAAACTTTGGTTAATTCTATTATGCTTGATCAATACTCATGCATGAATTCAAGAATTTTCAAAGAGAATTATGAAGACCAGGAGGAAAGAAAGAAAGCTTGTAGCAGTATAAGGGACGATAGAAGGTATAAGGAAGTTGGGACTAATGAAAACATAATAATACAGAAGTTGAAAAGCAACAAGAATGCTTTGGGAATATTTAGTTTTAGTTTTTTGATGAGGAACCAGGATAAAATACAAGGAAGCACAATTGCAGGAATTGAGCCAACTTACGAAAATATATCATTGGGAAAATATATATTAGCAAGGCCTCTATATCTTTATATAAAGAAAGAACACTTGAGTACTGTTGATGGATTAAGAGAGTTCATTAGAGAAGTTATCGATTCTATCAGTACTGAAGATGGGTATCTATCTAAGCTCGGTCTGATTCCACTTTCAAGTGAAGACATAAAGAAAGTTTCAGCAAAAGTTCATGATATAGTGTAATATCTTTTTGCTCTGTTCTATGGAAAATCATCAGCACTTGCAAGCGTTGCGTTCAATTGCATTTATTGTTGGAGTATTTCTATTGGTGTTTAGCTTAACAATGGTCATTCCTGCTATTACTAATAAGTATCTGGGTTACGAATGGAAAAATTTTCTAGCTGGGTTTGTGATTACTTGCATATCTGGCGCAATTTTTGTTTTATTAGGTAAATTAAGCAAATTGCATGGAATGCCAGTGATTTTTGCGATTACCAGTTGTGCTTGGATTGCTTTACCCCTATTTGCAGCTATTCCATTCTATCTTGATAGTCTGGACTATGTTGATGCATTATTTGAAACGATATCTGGCTTTACCACAACAGGAGCAACTGTATTCAGTGATGTTGAAAAGCTATCTCCAGGAATATTGCTGTGGAGAGCAATGCTGCATGGTATAGGTGGCTTTGATATAATTACTATAGGAATTGCAGTTTTTCCCATGCTTAGGGTTCTGAGTCTAAGTAATTTACTCTATTCTGAATGTTCGGATGCTACAAAAAGAAGGTTACCAAACACGCGAAGTGTAGTGATTCATGTTACGGCAATATATTATGGCCTAATTTTATTGTGCATATTTTCCTATTATCTAGCTGGTATGCCATTATTTGATGCGATATGCCACGGAATGTCCGCTGTATCAACTGGTGGATTGCTAACTATAACGATTCCATAGGGCACTATAATGATCCCTTACTAGAAATCATAACAATCATTTTTATGATCTTGGGTTCTCTGCCTTTTCTTAGCTATTTAAAAATCATAAGACGGTTAGACATTTATCGCGATGAACAGGTCTCTTATTTTATTGGGATAGTCATTGTCTCATCTTTATTTGCTTGTTTTTGGTTGTACAGAAATGTTGATTTAGGAATATCATTGTCATTTAGATATAGCACATTTACTATCACTTCTTTTATTACTTCAACTGGCTATGTGGTGTGTAATTATGTGGATTGGGGCTTTATTTCAGTCTTGGCTTTTTTTCTAACCTTTATTGGTGGATGTGGTGGTTCTGCAAGTGGTGGAATCAAAATCTTCCGTTTGACTGTTTTTTTAAGATCTATAGAGAATCGCTTTCGCCTTTTATTAGATCCTAATGCAGGTGATAGGGTGAAATTTAATGGTAAAATTTTAGAAGATGATGAAGTTCACTCTATCTTTACGTTTTTTGCAATTTACATATTAACGTTCACTATATCATCAATAGTGATGTCTTACTTAGGCAATACGGACTTTATAACTAGCATTAGCTCAGTTTCTGCAACGCTTACGAACTCTGGTCCAGGGTTCAGTAACTTAATCGGTCCTTCGGGTAATTATTCCTCCTTCAGCAGTGGAGTAAAACTATTTCTGTCATTTTTAATGCTGCTTGGCAGGCTTGAAATATTGCCAATCTATTTTTGTATAGGCAACTTGCTCTTATTTAACAGAAGGGAATAGTTTAGCTGCCTAAAAGGTTGGGGAATGGTTTTCTTAGCATTGAAAATTACATAATATACATTATGGAAAATATGAAAAACACAGCTCCCAGATTAGTGCTCAAAAATGCTTAAGTGACAAAAATTTATGTCTTTATGTTATCAACAGATTTATCCACAATATCGTGAATAACCCCATAAGAAAATTAGTGTCTCGGTGAGAGGTAAGGAAAAAGACAGTTTACCTCCTTCCTTCTACTTAACTGGCTGGTCCTTGTGCTGTCCTTGTGCATTAGTTTCTTCTAGTTTACTTGACACTGCACATGTAATACTATAAGCAACAAGTCCAACTAGCACAGCAGCAGCTACAGCTATGCCAGCTATAACCAATATTGGTAATTGAATACCGGCAACACCACATCCAACACCAACTGCCAATGCAGCTATAACACTACAAACACTACCAATTATTATTGGTTTGTTAGTAGTTTTTGCTGTGCTTTTGTCGTCAAAATCCGTTGAAGGTTGGGATATGTCATCATTTTCTTCTTTTAAAGTCAATGAAACCAATTGATTATCATCTACCTTTGCTTCATTTTCTGTGTCCTTTTCAACTTGAAGAATTTTGTCTAGCATATCACGATCTTCAGCTTTTTGTAAGATAGTTTTAATTTTTTCACGACAAAATAATTCTTCACCAGCCCAAACTTCTTTTAATACATTGTGCTCTTTAGCTGCATTTAAAACAGTTTCAATTCTTTTCCTGTCCCTGAGGTGTATAGCAAAGGCAAGTGGTGTTAGAGTACTTATATCACTTTCGAACTTTTTTATAGTTATATTCGGAGTATTAAGAACTTCTTTTAATATACCTTCATCTTTAGCTTTACCTAAAATAGCTTCAATGTTTTTCTGATCGCTGTTATATATAACCGAACCAAGCAGTGTTATAGTATAACTTTGATATCCTTCAACTGTTTCATAATTCTTACTTGTATCAATAAGAACTGCCCGTAAATCATCTCTTGACGCTCCTTGTAGAATCTTAGCAACATTACCCCGATCGGTTATTGCGTTCTGTAACTTATCATATAATTCCCGTTGTTCATCTGTTAAACCTGACATATAATTACCTCCATAAGTCTACTAAGCTTAATTATTACACATTTCAGCAAAAAAGTCAAGAAATGGTTAAGATACTGCGGTATCTACCAGTCTCTGTGAAAAAAGCTTGTCATGAGAAAATAAGGAAAGATGTAGCAAAAACTGGTAGTTTAACTTAGCTAAAAATAGAGAAACACCAAATGGCATATTATATAAAAGAA
>NZ_WQMP01000084.1:0-4323 GCF_013366855.1 Wolbachia endosymbiont of Madathamugadia hiepei | reverse complement strand
CAAGACTGCTGAGGTTTTTATGGGTTTTTTAAACTTCGTTGGTTCTCTCATATGGCTTCTCTAAAATTTTGTTCACAGAGACTAGAAAACTTGTATGGATTTTCTCCACTTCTGTGGTATTATAAGCCTGTGGTCATAAATGAGCAAATATGGATAAATCAGCGTACAAAATCATAGAACATGAGTATGATGTAGTGGTAGTGGGTGCAGGTGGAGCAGGACTCAGAGCAACGCTTGGAATGGCTGCAACTAACTTTTCAGTTGCTTGCATTTCTAAAATTTTCCCTACACGCAGTCATACGGTTGCAGCACAAGGCGGAATTAGTGCGGCTTTAGGGAATATTGCTGAGGACAATTGGCGCTGGCATGCGTATGACACAATAAAAGGTTCAGACTGGCTTGGCGATCAGGATGCAGTAGAATATATGTGTAAAAACGCTGCTAAAGCTGTCATTGAGCTTGAAAACTTTGGCGTACCTTTTTCACGTACAGAAGATGGTAAAATATACCAGCGTGCCTTCGGTGGAATGACAACTCACTTTGGTAAAGGAAAACCAGCGCAACGCACCTGTGCAGCAGCAGATAAAACCGGGCATGCAATCCTTCACACTCTATATCAGCAGTGTCTTAAGTTCAACGCCGAATTTTTTGTTGAGTATTTTGTAATTGACTTAATCATGGATAACGAAACCGGTGCATGCTGCGGGGTTCTTGCCTGGTCACTATGCGACGGCACACTACATAGATTTCGCGCACATTCGGTGGTGCTAGCAACAGGTGGATATGGGCGTGTTTACTTCTCTGCAACGAACGCGCATACCTGTACAGGCGATGGTAATGGCATGGTGGTAAGAGCTGGATTACCGCTTGAAGATATGGAATTTGTGCAATTTCATCCAACGGGAATATATGGTTCAGGATGTTTGATGACGGAAGGGTGTCGCGGCGAAGGCGGGTATCTCGTTAATTCCCAGGGCGAAAGGTTTATGGAACGCTATGCACCAAAAGCAAAAGACTTGGCTTCTCGTGATGTGGTAAGCCGGGCAATAACAATTGAAATTAGAGAAGGTAGAGGTGTTGGCCCGAAAAAAGACCACATATATCTAACTATAGCGCATCTTGATCCGGAAGTAATAAAACTGAGACTTCCAGGAATTAGCGAAACTGCAAAGACTTTTGCAGGGGTTGATGTCACTAAAGATCCAATACCGGTCATCCCAACTGTTCACTACAACATGGGTGGCATTCCAACCAACTATCATGGAGAAGTAATTACGCTGAAGAAAGGTAAGGAAGAAGTCATAGAAGGATTGTTTGCAATTGGAGAGGCTGCATGCGTTTCTGTGCACGGTGCAAATCGACTTGGCTCTAACTCGCTTCTTGACCTTGTAGTTTTTGGTAGAGCTGCAGCGTTCAGAGCGAAAGAGAAGCTAAAGCCTCATGCACCGCACAAAAAATTGCACTCAGGTTGCACAGACTGGATAGTTGATAGGTTCAATAAAATGCGATTTGCTTCTGGAGAGCTAAGGGTATCGAAAATACGCAGCGAAATGCAGCACACTATGCAAAAATATGCATCTGTTTTCCGAGTTGCCGAAGTTTTAGAAGAAGGTAAAAAAGCTATAAAAGAAGTAGCAAAAATGATGCCTAACATTACAATTGAAGATCGCAGTATGATATGGAACAGTGATTTAGTTGAAGCGCTGGAGCTTGCTAACATGATTCCACAAGCAGTCATTACCATGGAATGCGCAGCCAATCGCGAAGAAAGCAGAGGCGCACATGCTCGTGAAGATTTCCTAGAGCGTGATGATAAAGACTGGATGAAACACACTATAGTGTGGCTCGAAGAAAAGAAAGGCAAAACCAATGTAAAAATTGATTACAAAAAAGTCGCCGAAAAAACCCTGAGCAATGAGATTGATTTTATTGCCCCGGAGAGAAGGGTTTATTAGTTGGCTGTAAGCTCTTGCGACTTCTCGTGAGGCTCAATGTGTGTGTCACTCATTCGATAATTTGGAGGGCTTTCAGTGAGTTTTGATTTATCTGATGACTTTTGTTGATCATTGTCAATAAGGTTCTTCACCTTGTCAGTTGAATCTTCAAAAAGTTTCTTAATACCGCTAAATCCTAAAGTTAAAGTAAGACATATAACTCCAGCAACAGCTATGATAGGAATAGCTGCTCCAATTCCAACCTGACCCTGAAAAAATGCAAACGCTGCCATTGCAATTACAGTAACTGTTATTGCAATTGCTAACAGTTCGCGGATTCTACTTGCTGGATCTATATATTTTGCAACAGCAGATAGTGCTTTTCCTGTATTAGATGTACCTTTTTTTATACTAGAGTCTACATTTTGTGCAGTACTCTGCAACCGCCCCAAAAAAGTTTTGATGTTGTATTTTTTCTCAAGTTGCTCTTTGGTTTCTCTAGCTTTTTCTTGTACTGTGTGTGGAGTCTTACGATAATCTTTTAAATCACGTAAAACTAGATAGTAACTGTCAGTATGGAATTTTTCATCTTTTAAATCCAGAGAATCAGGATTAGCACCATTTTGTAATAATGCCGCACAAAACTTTGTTGTATTGCCATAATTAATTGCTGAATCAAAAATTGTGTTCTTTTGTGAAAGGTGTTCGCCTTTTTCTGCCTTTTTTATTAGCGCTACCTGTAGGGGTGTTCGTTCTTCTTTATTAGTGGCACTTATAGCTTCACTCAGCTTCTCTTTAGGTACTGATCCTTTTTCCACTAAACTTGAAATCAATTTCAGGTATGTGACTTTTTGTTCTCCTTTGAGTGAAGCAATATAGTGTAGAGCATTATTTCCTTCTTTATCCTGAGCAGTAATATCAGCACCATTTCGTAGCAATAGTTCTAGGGTTTTATACCTATTTGTTTTTTCAAATTTTCTGTCTGTACATGATCGATCCTCACTCTTTTCTTTTATATGCTGAAGCAATTGATGAAGAGGTGTTTGCTCCTTTTCGTTTTTATTTTTAGCATCCATAGCCTCTCTTAATCGATTGCCAGGTATTTTTCCTCCTTCTACTAAATCTAATATTAGATTCAAGCATGTAACTTTTTGCTCTCCCTTGAATGAAGCAACATAGTGAAGAGCATTATTCCCTTCTTTATCTTGAACAGTAATATCAGCACCATTTCGTAGCAATAGTTCTAGAGCTTGACACTCACTAGTATCTTTAAAATCTTTTTTAACTATATTTTGTATTTTTTTCCCCAACGAAGATTTTTTACTCTTTTCTTCTATACGCTGGAGCAACTGATGGAGTGGTGTTTGACCGTTGCTATTTTTACCGTCACCACTTTTATCATTTTTGTCATTTACGGCTTTTATAAATTGTTCTTTTTGACCTACCTTCAGCAATATATTGAGGAATTTGAGCCTTTCTTCTTTCTTTAATTCTGTAACTATTAGATGTAAAGCGTTGCCATCTTTATCTTGATTAGTGATGTTATAACCGCTTTGTAAGAGCTTACTAAACTTCTCTTTGTTATTCTCTAAAACTGTTTCATGTAGTGGATAACCATCGTAGATAGTTTCAGCAGCTTTAATCATTACTGAATTTTCTGTTTCTGGATCTAAATCAGACTCCCCTACTGACTTCACTATTTTTTTAAAGAATTTGCGATAATATGTCTTTTGTTTTTCATCTAGACTTTGTAACTCTTCTTTATACAACCTTAAACCATTAGGACTGGCTCCATGCTCCAGCAATTTTACGCGGAACTTAAGTGTGTTATCGTTATCTTGGATTGTATGAGACCCATGTTTTCCTTCTTTTATTTTGTCAATTAGTGCCACCTGGAGAGGAGTTTTTTCTTCCTTATTTTTACTATCAACAAGTTTTGCTAAATCTTCTTTGTTAATGACTTCTTCACCGCCCAGTCCACTATCAACAGTCACGCTACGAGTTTTTAGATAACTGACTTGTGAATGCTTCTGTCCTTCATTCTGATTTATATGCATACCAAACCCTCAATATTAAAAGCTATATACCTTCTTGGTTGCCAGCGTTGATGCTTTTTCTGCTTGGACTGACAACTAAAATTGAATTAGACTTCTAAACTGAGCTAGATGTTGTATGTGTAATCGAAGTATAGGTAGAAAGGTAAAACACTAGTTTCTATTGGAAAGTTTACTGTCATAGTTAAACCTCACTTTAGCATTTATCTACTATTTTAACCATTTAATCTTAAAAAATAATAAATATAGCTAGTCTCTGTGAAAAAAGTTTATCATGAGAAAATAAGGAAAGATGTAGCAAAAACTGGTAGTTTAACTTAGCTACAAATAGAGAA